>JACQAW010000298.1 GCA_016194725.1 Deltaproteobacteria bacterium | reverse complement strand
TTCGGCTTCGGCCGTGATTAAAAGCACATGCTGGTTGGAGCTGAGCTTGCGCACGCTGGTTTCGGGCTCGGGCGGATTGAAATAAAGCCAGCCCGACTGGGCAAGCACCCAGGCCAGCGGCGCTGCCAGAAAACCAAGGTAAGGGTTCCACTTGCGCGCGAGCATTTGCTTTACCGCCAGCGGAATCTTGCCAAAGCCGTCGACCAGCACCACGCCGGTAAGGTCGCGGTTTTCGGCCGCGGCAGCCAGTGCGAAGGCCGCGCCGAAACTCGAACCCACGATAGTAATGCGCGAGGCCTCAACGTCGCTGCGCGATTTCAGAGTGGCCACCAGCTCGATGATGCCGTTGATCGTCTGGGTTATCGCCCGTTTGGCGTCGGGCAGGTCGTGCAGGCTTTCAGGAAACTCGAACCGCCGTGGCGGCTCGAACGGATAGTTGAAGCTGCTCACGATAACCGGAAGTTTCGGGTCGAGCTGCTCGAGCATTTTAGCCGCATCTTCAAAGCCGCCGAAGATAAGCAAAACGGGCATTTTCGCATCTAGATCCGCCAGCTTGCGTGGGCCAGGCACGAGTATATTCGCCGTTATGGTTGCGCCGTCAGGAAGTTTGAGCGGTACGGTTTCGTGAGTAAAGTGAGGCTCCGACACCCGTGCCTTCATGACATCGGGTGGCAGCGAGCGTGCTTGTGCCGCGAAAAGATTTGCCGGAGAAAGAACCAGGCTTACAAAGCACAGCCACATTGATTCATTTTACTCGGCCCATGCGCGCCTGTCGCACGATTCTCCTTGGGGCAAGATGTGCCTATCCGACATGAGGCGTCGGCAATGCATCCAATGCACAGGGAATTATTTGCCTGCGCCGGGCGCTTTTGGCGAGTCGCGGAATTTACTGCCGCAAAATACGAGGGTTAACCACGTATTTTTTTACAGCGGAAGAGCAATGGCTCCCATGGCGTAAAGACCCGTATCGGTGCCCTGAAGCGTAACACCCACGTCGGCCCGCGCAGCGATACTGGGGCTGATGAGTATCTTGGCGCCACCACCGGCGAACAGATTAAAATAGCTGTCGGAAAGTTTGCTGCCATTTACGACGGTAGTGCTGCTCGACGAAAGCGTCGGCCCCGCCGCCAGCTTTAGAAATGGCACCAGCGCGCTGTTATTGATGACGAAGTCATACCGCAAGCCACCGTCGAGGTGAAACAGCATGGCGTTCGGCGTGTTGGGATCGCCCGATAGGAAACTCAGGAAAAAACTGGGTTCAAAATAAAAGGAGCTCGAAGGAGAAAGGTGAAACGAGATGTCTGACCCGACTGAGTAAGCTGTTTTACCCTTGATACTTATACCGCCCATGGACGGCGTGACTTCTATAAACGCGAGCTGGGTGCCCACTGGCGAAGGTTGAGCGGTAGTCTGGCTTTGCTGTGTGTCGGGAGTGGCAGGCGTACGGCCTTTGGCCTTTTGCTGCGACTGCTTCTGCACGTTCTCCAAAAACATGGGACTACTGGGCTGGGCCACAGGCTGGCGATTTTCCTGCTCCGCCGACTGAGCCGGTGGCGCCAGCTGCTCGTCAGGCACTGGTGGTGCCGGCCGTAGCGTCGCCTCCAATGAAGGTGCTTCCGGAACGGGCAGTTCCGGATCGGGCGCATCATAATCTTGGGTTTCAACGTACGGTACAGTCGGTATACCGCGTGCCGCGGGCGGCGTTAAAGAGGGCTGCTGCCCGGGCTGGCTCTGCGCCAGGCAAGGCATCGCAGTCAGCGCCAAGGCCACCGCCACTGCACGCTACGATCCACGTTAACGGAACCGCTTGGCACATTTGCCTGATAGGCCGACGTGGAATATTCGAAGCGCACGCCCGCGCCATAGGCGATAGACCGCGGTACGTTGCAGCCGCCCTTTTTTTCGTCGCGACAAACCGAATGCAGATATTTGAGCTCCAGCCGATCGGTAATCATGCCCGTGCCAAGCCCGGCGCCGCCCAGCCCGATATCGCCCTCAAGGCGCGTCGTATTCGTGAACGAAACAGCGCCTTGATTCAAATCAAGCGCCAGGCCCATTTGAGTTTCGATGCCGCCGGTAATTGCGCCCTGAGGCGAAACGCCCGCCATCTCGGAGGATGCTCCACCGGCGAACAGCCGAACCGAGCCGATCCAGTGAAAAGCCGCGGTGGGCCCCAGCCCTTGCTCGGGCGAGGCGTAGTTTATGCTGAGATTCAGGAGTGCCTGAATGCGATTTTGTATTCCCAGGCCAAGGTCGCGCACGGCTTCGGCCCGCAGCCCGGCTGTCGCGTACAGCGCGCCGTTGGTGGTGCCCAGGTCAAGCCCTGCTTTTCCAAATGTTCCCGTGACGTATTCGATGGGAATCAGCATGACCGAGTAACGGTCGGTGGACTTCACGTCGCTCCAGGTAAGGTTACCGCTCAGCTGCACGCTGCTGTGATAAAAGGTGCAAAGCGCCGTCGTTTTGCTGCCGTAACAGTCGCGCAGGTAACGAACGTCGATAGCGAAGGCCAGGTACAGGTTTTTCCACTCCGTTTGTCCAACCGTACTTGCGTGATTTTCGAAGGCACCAGTTTCGAAATCGAAAGACCACTGGTTCAGGGCATCATCGCCGGGAATTTTCTTAAAACCCGTGGCCATAATCGGACCAGCGAAGCCACCTTCTGGAATGTGTGGCGCCTGGGCCTGGGTGGGTAAAATTCTGGGGTCAAAGATGATGTCGTCGCCGGTGGCGTGCGCAATTCCGGCTAGTGGGAAAAGCAGTAAAACCGGCAGTAAAAACCTGAACATATCTAATCTCCCTCAACGTCTCTTGCGGGGCGTCATAACACGATTGGCGGGTGTTTAGAATGTTGAAGACAGGAACCTGGGCTCCTGGGTCTAACTACCTGAAATTTCGGGACTAAGTGTGGGGGTTGGCCAGAGTAATTTGCCAAGCCGCTCTGACCAGGACATATGGGCCAGGGTCTTGCGCTCCTGCACGCAGCGAACAATCAATAGCCCCGCGAACGAGTACCCGGTGCCCAGGATGATATCGATTATGTAGTGGTGCTGCAGATAGATGGCGCTGAAGCACATCAGAAAATAAAATGCGATTGCTGGCACGCGAAACCGTTTCGTCACGATTGCAACCCAAGCGACCAGTAACGGATACGCGACATGCAATGACGGGAATGCGCCGTAAACGTCGACCGAGTTTCCGTACATCGTATCAAAAAGATGAGTGCCAAAAAGCAGGTCGAATCGCGACGCGGCAGAAGGCGTGGCGTGAATGTACATCTTTGCCTCTTCGAGCAGGCCGTACTGAATGACGTACCAGGGGGGCGCCGCGGGATAGATGTAATAGGTCGAAAATCCCATGCAGTTCACGGTGAAAAAACACCAGCCAAAAGTACGCAGGATGCGAAGGTTGTCTGAAAGATAAAGCATGAATGCCGCGGTCAGGTACCAGCCGACAAAGATGAGGTAAGCCAGTCCGCAGAAAAAATCGAGTATCGACGACGTGTGTACCTGAAAGTACTCGTTCGGTGTCACCAGCTTGCCCGCGTCATGGAAACCGAAGATAGCCTTTTCAAAGTTATAGGGCTCGGCCACATGAATGTGACCGGCAATGCCCCACCAGTAATAGTAGCGCATGGAATCGTAAACGATGCCCGTGAGCATGAACGGCAAAAAATATTTCAGAAACCTGCGGGACTTTTCGTTGTACGCGTCCAGCAGCCCGAGCAAACCCATGTAAACATGGCGGTC
>JACQAW010000297.1 GCA_016194725.1 Deltaproteobacteria bacterium | reverse complement strand
GGCGGTATTGGAGGTATCGGTACCGCTGGAAAGCTTGATGTAACTCAGCGACGGGCCAAACCGAAAATGCTGGCCTACCTCGACGTTGACGGTCGCGCCCAGCTGCACGCCGAACAACAGCACCGAGGCGGTCTGCGTGCCCAAAGTTTCGCTGACCGAAAAAGCGCCCAGCCCGATCAGGCCGGCGAGGGTGAGCGTGCCCGAGCTCAATAGATTTACTTTAAGACTGGGCACCAGCCCCTTGATGCCCAGCGAGTCGGTGGGGCTCGAAAGATTGGAATGGTTGTTGTAATGGATGTTCACGAGCAAACCGTACTTCGGGCCCGACTCATAGCTGTAGTTGAGATTTATTCCGATGTTGTTTTGAAATTTGGTGCTCAGGTCGCCCATCAAAAACACCTGGCCAAATCCCAGGCCGATGCCATGACGCGAGTCAGACGAGCCTGAGCTCGAGGGCGCGGCGGCCGGCGCGGCCTGAGCGAGCGCCGCTCGCGGCATTGCCGCCAGGCAAGCCCCGAATAGAATGACCACCATGGTGAGCATGACCAGCCGCGCGCCTCGATTTGTGGAAAAAGCGAGTCCCGTACCCATGTTCAGATTATGACTCATCCCTGCCCAGAGTCCAGCCTGCGGATTACCGGATAATGGTGCCCATGCGGCTGGGGTGGAAGTAGTACTGGCTCGACTCGAAGTCCACGCGCAGGCAAAACCAGACTACCATTGCCTTGCCATCGATGTTCTTGAGCGGCACGAAGCCCCAAAAACGGGAGTCGTTGCTGAAATCGCGGTTGTCGCCCATGACAAACAGGCTGTCGGGTGGCACGGTGATTTCCTGAAAATTGGCGATCTGGTCGTTGCTGCGGTCTAGCATGACCAGGTGCTTGTCGGTCGTGCCCGGAATGGCCTCGTCAAACAGCTGGAGCGAGGTTTTATCGTAATCCGAGCCCTCGACGCTCTCGACGACTTCGGGCTTCGAGACCAGCATTCGCGCCAGCGGCGAGCCATTGACGTAGACCGTCTTGTCCTTGAGCGAGATGCGGTCGCCGGCCACGCCCACGACGCGTTTGATGTAATGGATCGACTCGTCCTTGGGGTATTTGAACACGAT
Organism: Deltaproteobacteria bacterium; assembly: GCA_016194725.1. Taxonomy (GTDB): domain Bacteria; phylum Bdellovibrionota; class UBA1018; order UBA1018; family UBA923; genus JACQAX01. Next base: position 11,560 of record JACQAW010000297.1, on the reverse strand, counting down.
CACGTCGCCGCGCGCGGGCGGCTTGCCCGGAATGACGTAAAGCGGATGGTCCGCGAACCAGTCCCAGAGGGGAAATTTCAGCCCATAGGCAAATTTATTCACGAAGATCTGGTCGCCCACCATGAGTGTGGGAATCATGCTGCCCGAAGGGATCTTGAAGGCTTCGACAACGCTGGAACGGATGATCAGCACCATGACGATGGCGACGCCGAGAGACTTGGCATGAGCAATAATGCTCGCTATCAGTTGTTCGCGGCGTTTGGATTTTACCATAGGTATGCCAAGGCACTATCACTGCGCGCCGGGCATATCAAGGACCGCCCTAGTACAATATAGTGGCCCCGGCATTGTCTTCGGCTTCGAAGCCGCCTTTTTTCTTTTTACTCAACAGATGCTTCGCTCCGTGGCGGCTGGCTAGAGTGGACAACGGATTGCCGCTTGCGGTGGCCACCCCCGCCTGCTGCGCAACGACCAGAGGCCAATAGTGCGACTGACCGTTGAGCTGGGATTTGATCCACACAAGCTCAGCGTCAAACGTGGCGTTCTTGGACTTCACGGTGATCGTGAGCTGCAGAGTATCTCCGTTCTGGCCGCTCGTCTTGTCGAAGGCCAGATCGAGGTTCGAGACGGAATTCTGGTCTTCCATCGCACTGACCTGCCAGGGGCCGCCGGTGGGCGCGTTGCTGAACAACGCAATGGGAATGGTGGTCGTCTGGCCTACGGCCAGCAATACGCCGCGCGTGCTGACAAAACTGCCCGAGTCCAGATATTTCACCGCATCGTTGGCGATCGGAGCGCTATTGAAATAGACCGCGCTATTGGGAGCGCAGGGGTCGGCGCTGGCGGCGGCCGCGGCATTGGACCAGTATCTCTGAACCTGGAAGGCCAAGTCTGCGGGCTGGTAATAGGAGCTGTCATAGCGCTGGCACATGTCGCTGACCTCAGAGCCGAAGGACATGGTGTCCCAGATATTCTGGCTCTGCACCACCCCGTCGACGGCGGTGTTGTCGAACGGCAAGGCATCGCTGGCGGCCTCGGCCATTTCATGTGAGGCCGTCGAGGTCAGCTGCTCGAGCTGCGTCTGGCCCGCGCTGGGCTTGCAACGCGCGATTACGGCATAGCTGATGTACAGCCCGCTGCTCAGCCTCAAGTCGGAATGGTAGCCATCAAAATCGGTGCAGCTCGACAGTCCCTGGATCGTACTGGTCGTGCTGGTCGGATAATAAAGAACGTAAAGAGTGTTCGCCGTTGGCGTGCCGAACTCGACGTGGGTGCCGTCGAGCATCGAAGCGAGCCAGGTTTGGATACCGGCATCGTCAATGGTGGCTGGCGCCGCCACTGAAACGTGGACGGGCGTGCCGGCGGTCGCAGCTCCGACTCCGTATTCGGACATCGGTGCCCAAAACGAGCTCACGCCTACCTGGCTGCCAAACTGCTCAAGCGAGGTAGCCAGCGCATCGTCAGGAAAAGTTACCGAGACGAAAACCGGGTCCGCCAGCACATGGCCGCCATGATTGATCAGAACGGGCAGCGCCGGATGCGTGGCCGGATAGGTTTGCGTGGGGTTGGTCGAATCGAACTGGACCGTTACATCCTGCGCCTGAGTCATTGCAACCGTACAGGAAGACCCCGTGGTTCCCGCGCAAGCTCCTCCCCACCCGGAAAATGTCGAGTTCGTGGTGGCCGCGGCCTTGAGGGTCACCTGCGATTGCGGCGCAAAGCTTGTGGCACAAATGCTGCCGCAGCTTATTCCGGCGGGCATCGAAGTCACGATACCTCGGCCGCTTCCCGATGCCGAAACGCTCAAGCCGAACATTGGCGCGTTCGAAATCGAAATAATGGTCTGCGCGTCACACATCACCGAGTAGTTGCCCGACAAGAGCGTGGTGTGTGATGTTGCTCCAACCGCACTCACGTGCGCAATACCCACCGGCGTTTCCTCGTCCTTTTTGCCGCCGTTGCCCGCCACCGAAAATGCGGGCAGGTCGCCAGTTGCGTCACTGATCGAAATCGTTACGGCTTCGCCTGCGTTGTTCTGAACATACAGCTGACCCACGCCACTTTGGCAGTTCGGGTCGCCCGGCGGATTCACACAGCCTGAAGCAAAGCCCAAAACCAGAAGCAGACTCAGAGACAAAACAAAGCAGTTGGCACTGGTACGCATTGCAGATAGGCTCCATAAAAGATTTATTAACGCCATGCATTATAACTCGGTTTCGGTTAACTTTCCACTGAAAAAGCAGCCGGTTATGCCATAAAGCGCTAAGTTCAAGGTATTACACAAATATTTGACTAATTCAGTCAACTTTATGGTTCATACTGGTTTGACTTCCCTGGGTTCGTGGCCATTATTCAGGGGTGCGAATCAAGAAAACCTATCTTTCAACACGGCCCTCGGCACGGGCATTTTGGGTCGCACTCTGGAGCGCCATGCTGCTCGCGCTTGTGTCGCTGATTTACTGGGATGACGTTCCGGGGCTGGCGAGCTTTCTTCCGGCTACCCGCGCCCAGATTTTTACCAGACACGAGTATTGGCGCCTGCTCACGACGGTCGCGGTGCATGCCGACTTCAAGCATCTGGGTTCGAATCTGGTGTTATTCGGCATCCTGAGTTTCATTCTCAATGCGTATTTCGGGCTTTGGATTTTTCCGCTGCTCACGTTGCTGCTTTCGTCCGCCACGAATTTTGTGGCGCTGCTGACCTACTCCGCTGACGTCACGCTCATCGGCGCCTCAGGCGCGGTTTATGTGATGGCTGGCTTCTGGCTTGCGATGTATATGGGAATCGAACGCGGGCACAGCGTGGCGAATCGCCTGATTCGCTGCGTGGGTTTCACGCTCATACTGCTCATCCCAGAAGCGTTCGAGCCGGTGGTGAGTTATCGCACGCATGCCATTGGCTTTGGATTCGGGGTTTTGGCGGCGATTCCGTATTATTTCTGGAATCGCGCCCGGTTTCGGATGGCTGAAGTGGTTGTGCCTGACGAACCAGACGACCCTACAGATAAAATCGAATCCCGATATCACCCTGCAGAAACCCATTGACCACTGGAAGCAATCCCACTCCCGGAACTATCTCGACAAATATTCCCAGCGGCGCATGAGCCGGCAGCACCTCGACTCCCAGGGGAATTCGGGCGCCGAACCCGATACTGCTTTGCTCGCTGCCACCGAAAAAATCATGCTGCTGGCCATCTGACGAAAAAGCCAGAACCGCCCCGATGCCCACATAGGGAACGATAGCCACCGACCTTGCCTTGAACGCGTTCGGAAAATGCCACAGATAATCGCCCAGCAGCGCCAGATAGTTGTTCAGCGAATAGGTCAGCCCGAACTGCAGCGCATTCGTGCGGCCGAGCCAGTCTTTCAGCGTCAACCCGGTCGGCTCGCCGAACATCAAACCCAGACCCAGGCCGCGGCTGCTGGCCGTGCCCTCAGGCCTGGTGTTCGCGTCGGCGGTTGAGCTTCCAACGTCAGGAGTCAGATGCGCAGTCGCCTGCGCGGCACCAGCTACTCCCTCAACGGCAAACGTTCCCAGTATGGTCAGACAAACGAGCAGGATTTTTTTTAATTGTTTTTGCATTCTTATGGCTATCGCAAGCGTCATGCCTGATGCCGGGCCCCGAATCGTAGCAGTGCCGAAACACTGGGCTGTAGGCAATTCATACAGACTTCATTACAATGAAGGGATGAAGATTCAGTCTTTGGGTTACCGCACGGATATTATGTTCGCGCGATTTGACGGTACGATTACCGACCATGGCGAATATGTCGTCGTCGCCACTCCCGCCAATCCGGGCTTTCACTGGGGAAATTTTCTCCTGTTCCCTCGCCCGCCCGTCCCGGGCGACCAGGATCTCTGGCCGAATCTGTTCCGAAAGGAATTTGCAAGAGATCCGCTGGTAAAGCACATCGCGCTGGGCTGGGACACGACGAGTCCGATGAGGGAGAGCGAGCTTTTCGTGAGTCAGGGTTTCGAGGCGCACACGTCAGTGGTGCTGACGAGCGAGCTGCCACGCATGCCCGAGAAGTTCGACCGCGAAGTCTCAGTGCGCCCGCTGCGCACCGATTCGGAATGGGAAGCCGCCACGCAGCTCCAGATCGACGTGCGAGAGCCCATCTTCAAGCTCGAAAACTACAGTGCTTTCAAACGCGCCCAGATGGCCCGCTATCGCAGGATGTCCGAGCAGGGCAAAGGCCATTGGTTTGGGGCCTACCTGGGCTCACGGCTGGTGGGCGATCTTGGGTTGTACGTCGAGGGCCCGGTGGGACGCTTTCAGAACGTGGGCACGCATCCCGACTTCCGACGCCGCGGAATCTGCGGCCGGCTGGTGTACGAAGCCGCGATGCTGGGCCTGCACGTCATGGGCGCCAAGACTTTGGTCATGGTGGCCGATGAAACGTATCACGCCGCCCGGATCTACGAAGCCGCGGGCTTCAGGCCCACCGAACGCCAGGCCGGCGTTTCGTTGCGGCCCCGCGCGGATTTGTCCGAGTCGGGCGCCAGCCCGATTTTCAACGTCTACTAGTTCTGGATTTCTGGTACCCGTGCCCAGCTCGCAAGCTTAGCCCAACAGCTCCAGAATATCGTCACGGGTAATACTGACCGCCCCCTCGCTGTCATGTAAAACCGCGCCCGCAACCTCGAGCTTTTTCTTCTGCAAAATCAGAATGCGGTCCTCGATCGTGTCTTTGGCAACCAGCCGCTGAATCAGAACGGGATTCACCTGCCCAATGCGATGCGCGCGATCAGCCGCCTGATCTTCGACGGCCGGATTCCACCACGGGTCCATGAGAAAAATATGATCGGCGGCGGTGAGCGTAAGGCCCACGCCCCCGGCTTTGAGCGAAAGCAACATCACGGCCTTGCCCTCGGGCTGCTGAAAACGATCGACAATCTCCTGGCGATTGCGAGTGGCGCCATCCAGGCGCTCAAAAGCGATGCCCTTCGCCGCAAGGGCCGGCTCAATGAGATCCAGATACGAAGTCCATTGAGAAAAAATGAGCGCGCGATGCCCCAGCGCGATCGACTCTTGCAATGTTTCGACAAGCAGCTCGAGTTTGGAAGACGAAACGGCACGCTGCCCCGGCACAAGCCCTGCATGGCAGCAGGCCTGCCGCAAACGCAGCAGGACTTCGAGCGCTTTGAATACTCCACCTCCCGCCTTCAGTTCGGCCACCACCTCGGCGCGCACCGAGGCCAGCAGAGCGTCATAGAGCTCACGCTCCTCACCGCTCAGCTCGCAATGCAAAACCGTTTCGGTGCGCGCGGGAAGCTCGGGCGCCACCTCGCGTTTGAGCCGACGCAAAAGAAACGGCCGAATGCGCGCGCGCAGCCGCGCGGGCTCGCGCGCAAACTGTTCGGTAAACGCATTTCGGCTACCCAGCAAGCCCGGATTCAGAAATTGAAACTGGCTCCACAAATCGTCCAGACGATTTTCGATCGGCGTGCCCGAAAGAGCCACGCGAAAACCGCCGCGCAGCGCGTGCGCGGCCTGCGCCACCTGGCTATCGGGATTCTTGATTGTCTGCGCTTCATCCAAGACAATCGTGTCCCAGCTGGTGCCGGTCAGATGCTCCCGATCCAGGCGCAAAATCGCATAGGTGGTCAGAATCACCGGCGCCTGCGTATCCAGCTCACGGCCCGCCCCATGATAAATGGAATATTTCAGCCCCGGGCGAAACTGCTCGATCTGGGTGGCCCAACCATGGAGCACGCTCGTGGGCGCGACAATCAGCGTGCGCCCGCTGACCACGCAAAGCGCCTGCAAAGTTTTTCCCAAGCCCATGTCATCGGCCAGCAGTGCGCCCAGATTTGCTCCGCGAAGAAAAGCCAGCCAGTTTACGCCCGACAACTGATAAGCCCTGAGCTGCGCCCTGAGATCGCGGGGAAGCGGCGCCGCGGGTATGCCTTCGTGTTTTTCGAGCGCCAGCCGCAGCTTGTTCAAACTGTCGGGAAGCAATTGTCCCAGCTCTCCGCACATTGCCGCGACTTCGGGCACCAGGTACGCGGGAAGTTTTGCGGCTTTGCCGGCGGCTGCACCTCGCGCGGCAAGCCAGCTCTCGATGCGCTCGCCATACCGCTCAAGCCAGTCGCCCGGCAACGGCGAATACCCGCCGCCAATGAGCGCGACAAACGAGTTGCCTTCACGCCAGGCTTCGAGCACCGTCTCGGGGCTTGCCGCCGCGCCATCGGCCGTCGCGAATGCCAGGCGAAAACCTTCGCCATCCAAATTCAGCTTTGGCTCAAGCCTGCCGCCTATCGCAAACGCAGCCGCCCCGCTGCCCATCACGTCCCAGCCCGCGCAAGCTATTCCAAATCCAATCGCTGCCTGTCCCTGAAACTTGGCCAGCTGCCCCACGCTCACGTGCAACTCAGTCTGCAAACGGCGCGTGAGCGTCCACTCCGCGTCGCGATCGCGGCGAGGCACCTCGCCTTTAGCCAGGTACTCCATTTTATCGTCATGAACTTCGGCAATCGCCGGATTGCCATAAACCAGGCGAGGCACCACGGTAAGTGAGCCATCGCCCCCCTTCTCGGCCCGCAGCACGATTCGTGGCGCTTCGATGCGCAGCCTGGGCAAGCGAGTGGTGAGCACCTCGACCTTGATTTTCTTTTCCAGCTCGGGAATCACTTCGGTTACAAGCAGCACGTCGTCGCGGCGGGAAAATCGCCGACTCTCGAATGTATACTCGGCTGCGGGCCGCAATGCGTCGCCCACCAGCACCATGCCATTTGAAAACTTCTCGGACTGGGCTTCCTCGCCCACGGCCAAGAGCCCAAAGCCATCACCGTCATCGACAACCTGGGCGTGCACAGCTGCGGTTTTGCCCAGCACGCGCACGGGTTTTCCATCCAGAAGTACAGTGGAACATTCCCGCAACACTCCGAGCAGAGCCCTCGCCTCGGCCGAGCTCAGTACACCGCGCTTTTGCTTGGGCAGCGCCACATCGACCGCGAAATCCTCTTTTGAAACCGCCAGCGCGCGCGATTCGATTCGTCCCGAGCTCACCCCACCCACATAACCCACGAGCGTGCCGTGCAGCACCTCTTCCCCGCCCGCGTTGACGATATAACGCTCAAACGAAAGTGCCCCGCCTTCACGCGAGAAGCGATAACTGACGTGCGGTGCGTGCTGCTCGCTGAAGCCCCCCCGGCCCTTAGGCACGAGCTGCCCGTTTTTCACCGCGATTATCGCGGCCGCCACGTGGGCGCAGGTTTCGTTGCGGTCGCCGCAGTCGCAGTACCAGTCTTCGTCAGCCGGCCACAAAGAAACCTTGGGGCTGGTGGGCCGGTCTTTGACGTGCACGCGCACGATGATTTCGTCGTCCGTGCGCGACTCTTCCAGCACGGCGCTGGCCCGCGCGAACGCCACGCCGCGCGACCAAAGGCCGGGCAGGCAGCCCTCTTGGATCACGTCATAAAGCGCCGCAATTGCCTGAGCGCTCATTTGGCCTGGCGAAACTTCGCTTTGCCGTTAGTGACCAGCGTCAGCGCCGTCAGCTTGTACAGCAGACGGGCGCCCACGTTGGCATCCCATTCGTCTTCGAGGTCGGCGCTGGGAGCGACCTCGTTCAGGTCAAAGCCGATAATTCGGCGCTCCGAGCGAACCAGCTCGGTCAGCACCGCGCAGGCTTCGTGAAAGCTCAGGCCCCCGGGCACGGGCGTGCCGGTGTGCGGGCAAAGCACCGGGTCCAGGCCATCGATGTCAAACGACACCCACACGTTTTCGGGCAGGTTGGAGACGATTTTCTCAGCAAGCTTTTGCCAGGGCGTGCCCGAAAATTTCTGATCGGCCAGCTCGCGGTCAAAGAAAATTTCGACGCGCGCGCCCTGCGCCGCGCAGAAATCGATTTCCTGCTCGCAGAAATCGCGAATGCCCACCTGCACTATCTTCTTGAGCTCAGGTATTCGCGATAGCGCATTGTGCATGATCGAGGCGTGCGACCAGGTAAAACCTTCGTACGCGATCCGCGTGTCGGAATGGGCATCGAAATGCAGGATGCCGAAGCCGGGATACTTTTTAACCACCGCCTGAAAGGCGCCCATGGGCACGGAGTGGTCGCCGCCGACGATCGCAGGAATTTTGCCATTCTTCAGTACCTGTTCGGTGGCGTTGCACACCCAGGCATTGAGCTTTTCACCCAGGGCATTGACCCGCTTGAGTGAAGCTTCGAGCTCTTGATCGCCCGCGATGATTCCCGAGGCCTCGATGATTTTTTGCGCGTGCTCTTTCGCCTCGGCGTTCCAGGCGCGCACCTGCCCGCTTTCGGGCTGCATGAAAAGGCCTGCCTCGTAAGGCCTGAGAACCTCGAGGTCATACAGATCGACTTGATGACTGGCCTCGAGTATCGCGCCCGGGCCATTGGACGCGCCGCCGCCGTAGGACGTCGTGGCTTCCCAGGGCACGGGAATGTATATGAGCGCGGACTCGTCTTCCGCAAAGGGCAGGCCGAAAACGCCGGAACCTTTTGTCGCCGCCGCGTTGGGGTCAAACTTCGTCATGCCAGACCCGTATCGAGCACCAGCGCGGTGATGAGCTTGCGAGGCGTGACATCGAACGCCGGATTGTAAACCGCGCAGTCACGCGGGCCCGAGGCGCCACGCACCTCGTCGGCGTTGCGCTCTTCGATGGGAATGTCGGCGCCGGTGGGACAATTCTTGTCGACCGTCGTATAAGGCGCCACTACGTAAAACGGAACGCGGTGATAATGGGCCAGCACGGCAACCGAATAGGTTCCGATCTTGTTGGCGGCGTCACCATTAGCCGCAATGCGATCCGAGCCCACGAAAGCGATGTCGATTTTCTTCTGGGCCATCAGCATGCCCGCCATATTGTCGGAGATCAGCGTGAACGGAATACCCAGCTTGCCCAGCTCCCAGGCGGTCAGGCGCGCGCCTTGTAGAAGCGGACGGGTTTCGTCGACGTAGACATGGATGCGTTTGCCGTTTTCGAAAGCTTTGCGAATCACGCCCAGCGCGGTTCCGATGCCAACCGTGGCCAGCCCCCCCGTATTGCAATGGGTAAGAATGCGATCGCCATCTTTAATCAGCAGCTCTCCATGGCGGGCCATGTTTTCGCAGAGCTCGACGTCTTCGTCAAAAATTTTCTCGGCCATACGAGCCAGGTCGTCAGCACCAAGCATGCGATCGACCGCCGCCATCAGATTCACGGCAGTGGGGCGCGCGGCCCTGAGCATTCCGGCGGCTTCGCGAACCGCGGCGGGCGAAGCGCCACGCTCGTGATAGCGCGCAAGCTCAAGCGCTGCGGCTACGCCAATCAGCGGAGCGCCACGCACGGCCAGGCGACGAATGAGGTCGACCATCTCCTGCGGGCTTTTACATTCGATCCACACCTCTTTGTGGGGCAGCAGCTGCTGGTCGAGCACGAAAAGTTTTCCTCGCTCAAAGCGCAGGCCAAGCGAGCTCATGTCTTTCATAATGTTTTTTCTCCCAGTTGCACGCGCAGCTCGCGCAGAGCCGCGACTTCATGGGGCGGCAGCGAGGTCAGGCCGCCCAGGGTGTAGGCGTTACGCAAAATCTGCGCGGAGTGCTCAAGGCGCTCCATTCCGTTATAGGCCTCGTTCAAATCCTCGCCCCAGGCCAGCGCTCCATGGCGCGCAAGAATCATGACCCGGCATTCGGGCAGGTACGACTTCAAATTATCACCCATCTGCTGGGTGCCCGGCCGCGCATAGGGCACGATGGGAATTCGGCCCACCGCCAGAATCACCTCGGACAGGCATTCCGACGGCAGCTCGGTCAAATTGGGGTGGGCCACGCTCCAGGCGATTGCGGTTGGTGGGTGCGCGTGAACCACGCAGCGGGCTTTGGGCGCCTGACGGTAAACCTCGAGGTGCATGAGCCGCTCGCCCGAAGGTTTGCCTTCGAGTATGCGGTTGTCCATCGTGATCATCGCCATGTCGGTGGGCTTGATAAAGGCCTTGTTCAAGCCGGTAGGCGTAATGAGAATGCGATCGTTCGAAAGCCTGAAGCTGACGTTGCCGTCAGCCGCTGCAAGCATGTTTTTGGCGTGCAGCCGCTGGCAGACCTCGACGATCTGGCGGATGACTTTGAAATCGCTCATAGGAAGAACAACCGTAGCACAGGCCGGCTACTCAAATCATCTGGATATTGGCGTTCAGGCCCACGGTCGTGGTGTTCATGGGCTTGCCCACGGTCCAGTTCATGCGCGGCGAGATCGAGATGAAATCGGTTGCGCGAATCAGGCCACCGGGCATGATGCCCAGCTTGCGCCCGCCGGTGCCGTTGCTGCCCGAGTTGTCCGAAGCAAGGTCGGCGTCACCCATTGGAATCTCGGGACCCGTGGTGGCGCTGCTGTAAACCATCAGAAACGTCGAGAGAGGGCGCGACATCTTGTAGTTGGCCTGAATGCCCAGAAAAAAGCGCAGCGGGGTAAGGATGCCGTCGCCGATGTCTTTATGAACGAGCGTCGAACGAATCGAGCCCATGCCCGAAAGCGAAAAATCAGAGTGCGCAAAAGCCAGGCGCGGAATGAACGAGGCACCCACCGAGGTGAGCGCGTGGTTGTTGCGGGACTGGTCGCTGGTGGGCGCCGATGCCGAGAACCAGAGACTCGATTTAAAGTTGTGGGGCCCGATGTTGGTGCGAATCACGTCTGAGATCGCAAGCTTGAGCTGCGGATCGCCCAGCTTGAGCTTTTTGGGCTCGCTGCCATAGAATTTCTGGGAAAAATCGACCGAAGGCCCCAGAACCATATTCGACGAAAGCCTGGCGCTGGCCGCGATCACGTAGCGCATCGACGCGCCTGGTGCCGTGGCGGGCGTGGAGGCAGCCGGAACGGTAGCGGTAGTGGTGCCGGGCGTGGTCGCATCGGCCGGCGCCACGACAGCGCCCCTGCCCTTTTTTCGGCCTGTGCGACCGCTGGGGCTCTTGGTGGTCCCTGAATTCTGAGCCGGCTGCGGGTTCATGTGCCCGTCCATGTTGTTGAAGCCCGGGCTCGTGAACATGGCCATGAAGGACAATGTTAAGAATTTTTGACTGCGCGACAGGTGAGCGCCCTGGCTTGTGGCGGTCGAGGTGCCGACGACCTGCTCATCCAAGGCCTGGGAACTGGTGGCAAGATCGCTCATGCCGGCGAAAGCCGAAAACGACTGGAACCCTATCAGGGTCATACTGACCGCACAGAACGTCCCAAAAATCCCCATTCTTTGCCTTCCAATCTCAGGCGCTCCTTTGCCTGTTTTTTCAACAATTTACAAGCCATTTTATTTACCTCTGAATGGCATTGTTAATAGTTGCAGACTGCAAATTTTGCAGAAAGGCATCCAAATTGATTAGCACTACTAATTATTAATTCCGGGGCGCGGCTGCTTAAGTTCAAGCCCCTTGGGAAATACCGTCATTTCGTGCTACAATCTTCGGCGGGAGACCTCTGAATGCCCATGCCCCGCACCGTGCTTTTCGCGTTGTTCTGCCTTTCCCTGCCGCTGCCCGCGCCCGGCAGCGACGAGCACTGCCTGCCCAAGCACGGCGCGCCCGTGGAGATGGGAAGAGAGTTGTGTTTTTTTATTGTGT
>JACQAW010000296.1 GCA_016194725.1 Deltaproteobacteria bacterium | reverse complement strand
TTCAGTCTCCAAACTGACAACTGCTCTTTAGTCCCGATCCACAGAGTAAGAAGGTCGAGGGCTGTCTTCCTCTTCCGTAGCGGCAATCTGGGTGTCCAGCTCGACATCGTGTCGACGGCGGCGGGAGTATTTTCCCTCGCCGCGGCTGTCGTGGGTGCCTTCCCATTTCAGAACGTCGACCTGGCGGCGCAACGAGGCAAGTTCGACGCGAAGGTCGAGGAGCTGTCTTTTTATTCCTGCGTTCAGGAGGGTATCGAGCGCCTTGAGCCGCTCATTATAGGGCACTTGAATCGCATCGTCTTCGGAGTCGGCCGGCTCACGATGCTCCCTGGCGTGGAGCTCGGAGCCCAGAAATGACATTAGACCGATAAGATAAGCGATAGCAAACGACCGTGCTATAAATTTGAAAAAAACCTCAACCCTCTTCATCGACACAGCTCAACCCCCTCTGATTAAGTTTTTCGCATGGTGCTCATGCAACATGTGCTGGTCGATTGCAAAACCGCGGCCAGCCAGCGCGTCGTGCCGACGCAGCTGAAGTAGACCGCTTTACGTCTTGCACAATGCGTGGAAGCCGCATGGAGTACGTGCAAATTAAAATAAAAGCCCGGTCCTCAGTGAAGAGGACCGGGCTCTTTGGCTATCTCGTGAAGGAGATAGGGATTGTGTTTTTCAATCGCCGCGGCGGCCGCGGTGCTCGATCACGATGACCCGAGGCTGCGGACGGGGTTGTTCGACGATCACCGGAATAGGTGTCGGTTCGGCCACGATGATAACCGGGGCGGGCGTTTCGTCGACGATCACCGGCGTGGGTGTCGGGTCGATCGGCATCGGGGCCGGCAATGACGCTACATCGCTCTCGTCCAAAATGACCGAACCGCCGTAGTAGGCAATGCGCTCATTTAACTCGCGCAGATCAGCAAGCTGATCGGCGGTTGGAGCGCCGTCAAAGCTTGCGGGGACGAATACCATGTTCATTTCGAAGTTGTTCAGGTCAAACAAGGCCTTGAATGGGAACTGCCTTGCGTCAGCCGAAACGAAGCCTTCGATGACCAGAGCGTCGTTCAACGTCTCGAAATGGGAGACCACTATGTCGCTTCGGCCCAGCGTGATCGAGCTGTCGAGGCCTTCACGCAGTTTCCATTCCAGCTGGTCGGCCAGCTTGGTCAGACCGGCGCGAAAATTCGCCTGCTGACGGATTGGCATCGTGCTTACGCCCAGGCCCAGGTCGCGGATGGTCTGAGTTGGGAAGTACACGCCAGGGCGGCCGTTGCGCAGCTGCAGCTCGCGGTACGAGTACAGGTCCGAGCCGTACCACGTGTTGTAGTAGGTTTCGTCGTACTGGTCAGCGTACATCCAGAAGATGATCGGGTTGTAGAAGCTCAGCTGGATATCGTACACAGGCGTGACAGGGTAGTAGAAGCCGCCGCGGAAACCGTAGTGATACCAGGGCCGGTATGCGTCGTGATAACGGGGGTAGTAGGTCGTCTGGTAGACGTTATAACGGTTTATGACAACCGGGCGCACTTCTGTGCGATAGGTGTTGACGTGCACGGTTACGATCGTGTTCACGCGGGTGTTGTTTCTCATCACGGTCTGCTCGCGCTTGTGCGATTCTTCGATGTGGGCCGTGTGAGCCGGAGTGACCACGTTGCCGCTCTTGGTGCGAACGACTTCGACGTGCGCACGAGCAGGTTCGCTTGGACGCGGAGGAATAATCGCCCGGCTTGGAGCGGAGCGGCTTGGAGTCGTCACGACGACAGGCGGAGTGACCGGGCGTGGAGCGGGGGTTTCGTGTCTTTCTTCACGCTTTTCTTCGTGCTTCTGTTCGACAACCGGCGGAGTGGCCGGGCGTGGAGCGGGAGTTTCGTGTCTTTCTTCACGCTTTTCTTCGTGCTTCTGCTCAACGACAGGGGGAGTCGCTGGACGTGGAGCCGGAGTCGCGGGACGAGGAGCGGGACGGCTTTCTTCGTGCCGTTGTTCGACTACTGGCGGGCGTGGCGTGGGAGCGGCAGGTCTTGGCGCTGGGGCCGCGGGCCGGCTTTCTTCGTGATGCTGCACAGGAGCCGAGCTGTGGCTTGGGGCGCTGGGGCGGGCACCGGGGCGCGGGGCTTCGTCGCCTTCTTCTTGGTTGGTTGAAGCTTTTTGCTTGCTTGCAGCGGAGCTTCCCGTGGCCTTGCGGGCGGGGGCGGCGCTGGCGAGTGACGGAACCGTCATCGCGATGATCAGTAAACTGAGAACCGTTTTATTTGGGGACATGAACAACTCCTGTTTGGACAGTGGACAACTGAGATCACTAATGGAGCGCTTTATACCAAAAACAGACCAATATAGTCAACTATTAAGTGGGTTAAAAATGTCTTTTACTGACCGGGTCTGGGGCGTTTTAGCTCAAGTTACTGATTTTGCTGTTATTCTGACCAGTCGTAGAACTGACGCAAAAGCACCTGCGTGAACTCGAAGCTCCAGGATTCCTTGGAGCCATTGATCGTTCCTTGGACGGAACTGGCATGCGCCACGCGCCTCAGGAAGTCGGGGGGAAGCCCATCATATAAGAGAGTTTCGACTTTCTGGCTGCTGTGATGAGCTGAAGCGCGCTGATAAAAGTTCACGTATTCCGGGCTTAACGCGGGCGCGGTTGCAGGATCAGCGGTGGGACGTTTATTGCTGTCGGTGCGCAAGGCCAACCAGTAGCGGTGACCATCGACGAAGAGTTCGAGGTTCTGGCCGGCTTTTACCGAAAGAAAATCTTCGGGAAAAATTGAAATCGCCATGCCGTACTGAAGCGTGCCGTCAGGCAGCCAGTTGCGCGAGAGCAGCACTACCGTATCGTGGGTGATGGCATGCCCGACCACCTCGCGTGGACGCACGATGGGTTTTGAGACGCAGCCGACAAGCAACGATAGTGACATGCTGAACATCAGAACCCCGAAGCATCCGCGCATGGAACCAGTTTACCTCTAGCGACATCCAGTCACCGTAGTGTCGCGGTAATTTTTGCCCACTCCGTTCGGCTCATCTCCCGGTCGAAATTTCCCGAAAAGGAACTAACGTATGAGCTTCCTGGGCGAAGTCGCGCAAGCGATAAGCAGAACTTCAGAAGACACACAGCTGATCGGTGACAGTACCAGCGTGCGCGCCAAATATCTGCTCGTGGGCGCGATACTCGTGCCTTTGTTGCTGCTCTTCGTTCCGCTGATGGTGGTCGAGATCAACAACTGGGACACGGGCAAACCCGCCATTTCGCTTTCGCCACAGGCCTGGCGCGCGGTCTATTCGGCGTCGCCCGAATCGTGTGACGAGGTGGTGCTTGAGACCGCCGGATGTCTGGCCAACCCTGGCAACCCCAAGCTTTGGACCAGTGTGGACTCACGCGCCGATCGTGGTCACGCGGCTCGCGTGCGTGCGTTGCAGGGAAAAGAATTCTGGCTCGGTACGACCATCGATTCGCAGCTGCTGTATCAGGCCCGCAAGCAGGAAACCAATCAGTTCATCCTGGGTTATATCAGCGCCAGCTATCGCATCTGGCTGGACGGCGCGTTTCTGCTCGAAGGCAACTATGCCAACAGCCATTTGCCGACCGTGCTCACCATTCCCATGGAACGTCTGCAAGACAGCAAGCCGCTCAAGATCGCCCTTCAGATCATTCACGACGTGGGAAGCCCGGTTCCCGATTTGTTAGGCGGGCCGATGGGCGAGGGCTTCAGTAATGTGCAGCAGGCGCGCTACTATACGTATAAGGTACTGTTTTGGAATGAAACGCGTCCCTGGTTTTTCTTCGGTGCCAATCTGCTCATCGCAATCCTGTTTTTGTTCTTCTGGAGCGCGACGCGCAAGAAGCAGGAATACTTTTACATGGCGCTGTACGCGCTGGTGCATGCGCTGATCCAGATTCGTTCGATCGATACGGTTTATCGCAGCCTGGGCTACAATATGAGCGCCATGCTCGAGGTCGTGCTGACTACCTACGAGGGCGCCTTCGGAATGTTTCTGGGCCTTTCGTTCGCACGCTCGCGCCGGGCCTTTTTCCAATGGGGCCTGCCCCTGTGTCTGGTCCTGCCCTGGCCAATTCTGTTTTTGCTGCATGACCCTTCGTCACGGCTGCTATTCACGCAGCTCATGAGTCGTTGGGTATCGCCGCTCATGTACGCCATTGGTGCGGGCGTCTGCGCCATTCAGGCCACGTTTCTTTTTTCGTTTCAACGCAAGGCCCCTTATCTTGGCGTGCGCATTCGCAGGCTGCTGGCCTTTGGCCTGGGGCTGGCCGCGTTGACCTTGCTTTATTTCGCGCAGGCGAGCGGCCTGGCACAGGTTACGCAGTACGCGGTGCTTTACCGCTTCCTGCACTTCGGGCTGGTGCTGTTTCTGTGCGCGATTGTCGTGCGCGAATACCGCGAGCAGGAGCTGCTGATCGAAAAAACGCCGGTCTCGGAGTTCCATCGCCGGGCGGTGCTTCCCGACAAAATTTCCGGTGCCGTGCTGGTCGTCGATTTGAAACGCGCGGCCGAGCTGTTTCGCCTGGGGGCCCGTCTTGGCGATTCCGGCAAGCTGGTAAACATGTGCCTGTCGCACTTATGGACGGCGGTAAGCAATCATGGGGGATTTGTACTGCAAACCGAGGGCGACCAGATGCGGGCTTTTTTTCCGCGCGAACATTCGCCTTTGCCGCTGGCTCAGGCACTGCGGGCGGCGGGTGAGATGCATGCCAAGCTTGCTTTGGTCGAACAGCAGTTTCGCGAGCAGAATTTGCTGGCGTCGACCGAGAGCCGATTGATTTTTCGCGGCGGCCTGGTCGAGGGCGAGCTTCGCCCCGTCTGGCACAACACCGGCGGCGTGCGCCACCCCGCATGGGCAGGTGTAGGGGACGTGTGCGCGATGACCGAGGCAACGCGCCTCATGAATCTGGAGCGGCAGGTGCCACAGGCCGAGCGTGAAACCAACGTGCTGGTACCTGAAAGCCTGGCCGAGCAAGCTCCACTGCAGACGCCTGAGTTCAAGGACAACTGGAGCTTGCGACATCAAGACCTTGCAGGCAAGCACGATAAGCGTTTACAGGTAGCCGTATACCGCCCACGCAGTTGGTCGAGCTCGCCAAATCTGAAGAACTCGGCATAGAGACCGCTTCTCATTCTGAAACAGCCTCTTAACTTCCTCTTTGACCTGATCTATAACGCTACTCATGATGTTCCAAATCGTGGTCGCTTTTACATTGCCGTGCATGGTTTATGCCGCACCGGCGCCGGCGTCTTCATCTGTATCTGCACAGATAAGAAATGTGATCAACGGGCGCGAAACTGCGTCTTCGGCGATTCTCGCGGGCAAAGGCACTGCCAAAGTTCTGCTGACCGTGGCTACCGGGGCAAAAGAAGCTGCGCTTTCCGTACTCGTGCTTGAAGATGGCGCCCAGATTCCCGAGCACGTCCATGTGGCCAGCGCCGAGCTGCTCTACATCGAGGATGGGGCGATCGAAATGGTCATCGACGGCAAGGCCCTGAAGGCGGTAAAGGGCGATGCGGTTTATATTCCAAAGGGTGTCGCGCACTCCGCGCGGCCCACGTCGGGGGTTGGGGCCGTGCGTGCGGTACAGGTTTATGTCGGGCCGGGTCCCGAGCAGCGCTATTTGACTGGCGGAAAGCCGGCAAAGTGAGCGAGCCCCTCGTGCTGCAGACTGCGCGTTGCACCTTGCGGCAACCGACTCGCGATGACGCGGGGGCCGTGGCTGCGTTCTATGTCCGAAACCGCGATTTTCATGCGCCCTTTGAGCCGCGCCGGCCTGAGTCGTATTACGAAGAGACGTACTGGCAGGGGCAGCTCGAGGTGAATAACCGGGAGTTCGTCGAAGGCCGCTCGTGCCGATTTTTTCTGTTTGAAAAACAGTGCGCCAAAGTGATTGGCACTGCAAATTTCACCGGCATCATGCGTCTTGCGATGCAGGCCTGCTATCTGGGTTACAGCCTGGACCAGGACTACCAAGGCCGGGGGTTGATGAGCGAGGCTCTGAAGACCATGATCGATTACGCTTTTTCGCCCACTGGAATGAACCTTCACCGAATCATGGCCAACCACCTGCCGGACAATCGGCGAAGCGAGACGCTTTTGAAAAAGTTGGGATTTGAGGTCGAAGGTTATGCCCGCGAATATCTGATGATCGACGGTAGGTGGCGCGATCACGTGTTGACCGCGCTCACCAACCGGAACTGGCAGCCAGCCCAGGTGGACTAGGCGGCTTTCTTGCGACTGATTATGGCGCGTCGCTTGCGCACGGTGACCTTTTTTACTCCGCGAAGCGGCGAGAGCTTGGTTACCTTGCGACCGCGAATGGCCCCGGTTTTCGTGGCTGGGCCCGTGCTTTTTTTCAAAACTGTGGACTTTACTGTTTTCCGCATTTTAATTTCCTCCTCTTGCAGATGAGAAAGGAATTTGCAAACGCCGTGCTAGCGGGACCGTTGATCAGGCCGCCGAGTTGAATTTCTTCGTGCTCTTCGTAATGTGGCCGGGTAATCCGAGTTCGCGCGGTGCCATCAATACCATCAGGCTGTAAGTGCGCGCCGAATTCGTCTCGTTGGCCGCGGCTGGCAAGGACAGCGAGAACTCCATCTCGAGCTCGCTCAGCCGATTGATCCAGTAGTCGCGCTGCTGATCCGTGAGGATCTTGTGAATGTGGGTGCGGTGCGACTTCTTGGCTGCAATGAGCTCGGGGGTCATCATCGGAATCAGGGCTTCGAGCACGTTTCCCAGGAAAGTGTTGCGCACCCCTTGCCACTCGACCGTTTTTGGAACGTGCAGATACGGCTGGATCAGCTGAAAGCCGGTTGCGGTTGCCACGAGATGGTTTTTCGAGACCCAGGTTTTGAGATAGCGTTCGACGAAAATATCGCGCTCCTGGTTGGAGTGGAATTTGTACGCGGAGTAGGGCGCCTCGGCCGGGTACACGGTGGCCAGCCCCACGAGAAACGTCATGAGCCAGGGGTATTTTGAAAGTTGTTCGCGTTCGAAGGCGCCAAACACCCAGGTGTTCGCGAATTCCGAGTTTGGAATCTGGTTCGATTGAATCGGATTGAGTGGCTGAGCCGAGGGAGCCAAAGAGGTTGGGGTCGCGCCTTTTTCGAGCTGAAAAGCCTGGCGCGAAAAAAACATTTTGTGCTCGGGCGAAGTCATCTGCACCTGAGCCCAGACCAGCAGCGCCTCACGGGCATCCTGGCCCAGGGAGCGCGCGATTTCGTCCAAGGCGGAAGGCGGCGGCAGCAGCCGGCCCGCTTCGTAATCGGCATAATCACTTTGGCTCAGGGACAGCTTGCAGGCGGCAAAAAATTCCGAGAGGCTGCGGTAGCTCGCCGTGCGCCAGCGTCTGAGCAAATTTCCGAGGCTGAAATATGGATAGTCATCCGGGCCCAAGCTTTTACCTCTCTCTGGCTTTTCGTCCTTGCGGCAGTAAGGCTTGAGCCGGCCGGAAAATCCACGTGCGGCTAACGCCTGGTCCTGGGCATTGCGACTTGGTTTTGGATTTCCCGGCCTGCTGCCGGCATACGAGCGGGGCGTGGCTTTTTTGTCAATCGCGAGTCGGCCGGCAACAATGAAATCATAGCGGTGCAATAGGCTAGCCGCGCAGGGCGGGCTTGCCCGACGCACGCAGGCATTTTGAAACGGCGCGCTTCAAGGTTGCCGAGTCGAAAGGCTTGGCGATCAGGTCGCTTGCCCCGAACTCTTTTGCCTTGGCCAGGTTTATCGTCGGAAACCCGGTAATCAGGATGACCTGGGGCTTTTGCGCCAGCAGGCCGGAAGCCTTGATCTTGGCCAGTAATTCGAAGCCGCCGCCTTCGCGCATCTTGATGTCCGAGATGATGACGTCCACCACCACGGCGCTTTGCCTCAATAATTCAAAGGCGGCGTTGGCGCTCGCGGCTTCGAGCAGGGTCAGGCCCTGATTCGCGAAAATGCCCACCAGCATCTCTCTCACATCTTTGTCGTCTTCAACCAGGAGCAGCGTGCCCGCGTCACTCATGATTCCATTATCACATAGTTTTAGGTTCCGGTCGTGCGCATGGCGCTCCTGGAAAATTCTGCCGGGCTGCTGGAAGAGTGTCCCTATGCGGTCGTCTGGTGCCGGGCTAAACTTTTCGGATGACACGACTTCTACTGATCGTTTTTCTGATGATTCCGGTGCCCGCGCGCGCCACGATCACGATTTTGGAAAAAAATTCATGGCGGTTTTCGGCGGCTGGCTTTGTCGAAATGGATGCCTTCATCGATACGACGCGCAGCTTTCTCGAGGCTCAGGGCAATACGCCCGTGCTGCGCGCCGACGTAACCGCTGGCAAAACGGGGCGCACGCAGTATTCGATGCGCAACTCCAGGCTGCAGTTCGACATCGATGCCCCCAAGGTGGGCGCGTGGTCCACCAACGCGAGCTTCGAGTTCGATTTCATGGGTTTTGACCCCGAGCCACCCGTTGCGGGCAATACCGAGACCTCATTCATGAGCAGTCCCACCTTTCGCGCACGCGAGCTTTTTGTTCACGCCGCAAATGAAGATGGCTGGGAAGCCATCGTGGGTCAGTATTGGTCGCTCTTTGGCTGGCAGCCTTATTATTTCTCGTCCCATGCCGACGTTGCGCCGTTGGCCGGCACGCTCAACGCCCGCGATACTCAGCTGCGCGGCATGAAAACTTTTAACTTCGGCAACGGCAACAGCATGGCGCTGGCGCTGGCGGTTTCGCGGCCGCCGCAGCGTGATGCGCAGCTTCCGGCTCTGGACGGCGGAATTCGCGCGGTGCTGGGCAAGCGCAAGGCAGGGTATACGACCAGTACCGCCGGGCCTCGCGCCCTGCGACAGCTGAGCGTGGGCCTGTCGGGTACGGCTAGGGAATTTGAGACGCCGCGCACGGGTGGCCAGGTGGGCGAGGTGTCTTACTTCCCGGGTCTCGCGCTGGCGTTCGATGCCTTCGTGCCGGTATGGGCTGCCAACGCTGGCAGTGAGGTGCCCGACAATACCGTGTCGTTCGTGGTCGAAGGCACGATTGGCCGCGGCTACGGCGATCTTTTTCCCGGCTGGAGCGGCAATCTGAGCACGAACGCGGGTGGCGGCAACCTGGATCCGGGCATCGGCGGGCAGGATGCGCTGGGCAATTTCAGATTGATCGAGATGCGTTCGGCAAGCGGAAGCTTTCAATATCAGCTACCCGATCCGATGCGCACCTGGTTCAGCCTGGGTTACGGCCAGATGTTTTCCACCAATGCGGGCCTGTTCGTCGGCGGCAATGGACTCAAAGTCTATACGCGCGACGAGACTTACTTCGTGAACACGTTCCATGATCTCGCGGACCATCTGCGAATAGGCCTGGAATATGTCTTCAGCTCGACGAGTTATACCGACGGGCCCGTGGCGCACAACCACCGCATCCAGCTCGGAACCTGGTTCACCTTTTAAGATCAGTTCAAGATCAGCTATCAGAGCTGCGCGACGCGGTAAGTTGCCCGCGCCGCGCGCTTTTTTTTATTGCACGAAACTTCATCATGACTACGATGAATCGTTCATTTGAATCATGACACGGAGGTATGGATGAAAAGTTTCATGGCTGGAATCGCGCTGCTGGGGAGTGTTTTGCCTGTGGCTTTGGCTTCGGCAACCGGCACGAATACGGGCGCGCCCACTCGCTCCTATATTACGGGCGCGCTGATTTTCAACGGCAAGGGCACCTCGGCCTCGGATGCCAACTCGCTCGTTAAGATCATTGAATCCAAGGGGCTGAGTTATAAGGTCGTGAATTCAGACGCTCTGAACGCCATGAGCGTCGATGATCTGGCGAAATACGGCGTCATAGTGTGGCCGGGCGGTCATGCCAATCAGATGACTGATAGCCTGACCTACGAAACGCGACGAAACATTCGCAAAGCAGTGCGCGAGTCGGGCGTGAACTTTGCCGGGTTTTGCGCGGGCGCCTGGATGGGGGTGGGTGACGATATTCCCCTGCGCGGCGATTTGGATATCGGATTTGCCTTGCTGCCTGGCAAGCTGCTCGCTGAATATTTTCCGAATGGCAAAGAGCCTACCGCCGAGATGGTGCAGACCAGCTTTGCCGATGGGTCCCAGCGCGACCTGGTCTGGTGGGGCGGGCCGATTACTCCCAATATTCCCGGCGGCGTAGTGGCGAAATATCCCGACGGCAGCCCGGAAATAACACAGGCATTTTCGGGCAACGGCTTTGTGGTGCTGACCGGCACTCATCCCGAAGCGCCGCAGGGCTGGCGTGACGGCGAAGGCTTGAGCGACAAAGATGGGCTGGATTTCGAGTTGGCGTGGAAGCTGGTCAATTCAGCATTGACTCAGCTGGCACTGCCTGCCTTCTAGCCCGCTCAGTTCCTGGCGGCCGGATTGCGGAGCTGATTGATAGCCGCGGTTCTGCGCGCAATGGCCACGCGCAGGGCCTCGCTGTCGTCATCGACGATCTGGTCACAGGTGCGTACGGCATCGGCGTTGCCCGAAGCTTGATATTTCAAACCGCGTTCCGCAAGCCGCGCGCAGCTCCAGTCGGCTGGAAATTCCGTAAGCTCATCATAAACGGCCCCCGAAAAATCGGCGCTCTCGGAATTCAAGGTGCTCCGCAGGCGGGCCCCGCTTAAATTCGCGCCATTGAAACGCGCGTTTTTTAGATTGGCCGAGCTCAAGTCGGCTTTCGACAAGTTTGCTCCTGACAGGTTGGCTGCGCTGAAGTCAACGCTCACCAGTCGTGCGGCGCTGAGGTCGGCCTCGAGCTCGTCCGCACCAGCCGAAAAGTCCGCGCCTGCCATGACGGCGCCATCAAAGGTGGATCCGGAAACGTTCGCTCCGGCCATTCTGGCCCCACGAAAAGTACAAAAAACGCAGGTGCTGTTTTTCATGGCCCCATTTGAAAACTGCATGCCGTCGAAACGGGTTTTTATGAAAAAGGTTACTCCGTTGAAACTCGAGCACGAGAGGTTGTTGTTGGAATAGTCGCGCTGGGTTTGTGTCTGGCCGCTGCGCCAGGCAGCGTCGTGCACCGAGGTGCAATCAGCGGCTGCTGCAAAAGCCCCGAACAGCAAAGCCAGCGTAATCAGTAGAATCTGCATTATATAAAAAACTTGTGGCGCCATGTCCTGTACTGATCGGGAGCGGGGATTTGAAACTCAAAAATGTCTGCTGGCGGCTGGCAGAAACTGCCGCCCGACGCAGCTGGCGCCTCAATTGCATTCCAGGGCATCCATGGCGACACCTCGCAATTTCCCGGCGCAGCTTCGCGAGCGGGCATCGTTCGTGACGGCGCTGAAACCTGAGCAGCTGGCTGACGAGCTTCGCCGCCACACGGGCGCCGAAATCAGGTTTGACGAGGGCAGCCGGGCGCTCTACGCCACTGATGGCTCCAACTACCGCCAGGCGCCCATCGGCGTAGTGGTGCCGCGAACTCTCGATGATGTCGTGGCCGCGTTTGCGGTTTGCCGGCAATTCGGTGCTCCTGTGCTTTCGCGCGGCGGCGGCACCAGTCTGGCCGGGCAATGCTGCAATGTTGCGGTGGTGATCGACTACACGAAATATCTGGGCGCCGTACTCGAGGTCGATCCGATTAAAAGAATAGCGAAGGTGCAGCCGGGTGTGGTGCTCGACGACCTGCGCAAGCAAGCCGAACGGCATCACCTTACTTTTGGCCCGGATCCCTCGACGCACTCGCACTGCACGTTGGGCGGCATGATCGGCAACAACTCGTGTGGCGTTCATTCGCAGTTGGCCGGGCGAACCGCCGAAAATGTCGTGGAACTCGAAATCCTCACCTATGAAGGTCACCGAATGCGAGTGGGGCCCACCAGCGAGCTGGAACTGGAACATATAGCGCGTGAGGGGGGGCCGCGTGGAGAAATCTACGCACGGCTCAAAACGTTGCGCGATCGTCATGCGCCGCTGATTCGCCAGCGCTATCCCAAAATTCCGCGCCGGGTATCGGGGTACAATCTTGATGAGCTTTTGCCAGAGAACGGCTTTAATGTGGCGCGCGCGCTGGTGGGCAGCGAAGGCACCTGCGTGGCGGTACTCGAGGCAACCACGCGGCTCATACCCAGCCCGCGGGCCCGATCCCTGCTCGTGCTGGGATACGAGGATATTTATTCGGCCGGCGATCATATCGCGCAGATCAACGAGTCGGGGCCTATCGGCCTCGAGGGCATGGACGACAATCTGGTGAACTGGTCCGAACTCAAAGGCCTGCACCCGGGCGCGCGCAACGAGCTGCCGTCGGGCAACGGGTGGTTGCTGGTGGAATTCGGCGGGAATGACAAAATCGATGCCGATGCTCAAGCCCGTACCTTGATGAGGCGCCTCAAAAAAGACGTCAAGCCACCGGCCATGAAGCTGTTTGACGACCAGGATCAGGAAAAGCGCATCTGGATGATACGCGAAACCGGGCTAGGCGCCACGGCCCGGGTGCCGGGCGAAAAAGACAGCTGGGAGGGCTGGGAGGATTCGGCCGTACCCCCGGCGGCGGTGGGGGCGTATCTGCGCTCGCTGCGCAGCCTGCTTGGAAAGTACGATTACTACTGTGCCCTTTACGGCCATTTTGGCCACGGCTGCATTCACACGCGCATCGACTTCGATCTTCAGACCGCCGCTGGAATACAAAAATACCGCGCCTTCGTGAACGAGGCCACCGATCTGGTCCTGCGTTACGGCGGTTCGCTGTCGGGCGAACACGGCGACGGGCAGTCGCGCGCCGAGTTTCTGCCCAAGATGTTCGGGCCAGACCTTGTTCGTGCCTTTGGCGAGTTCAAGTCGATCTGGGATCCACAGGGGAAAATGAACCCTGGAAAAATCGTTCAGCCCTACCGCATCGACGAAAATTTGCGGCTGGGCACGAGCTATGATCCGCCACAAGTGAAAACGCATTTCAAGTTTCCCGAAGACAAGGGCAGCCTGCCTTACGCCACCTTGCGCTGCGTGGGCATTGGCAACTGCCGAAAAAAAGAACAGGGCACCATGTGTCCCAGCTTCATGGTCACGCTGGAAGAGAAACATTCCACGCGCGGACGCGCGCGGCTGCTGTTTGAGATGTTTCAGGGCGGCATCCTTAAGGATGCCTGGAAAAGCAGCGCCGTCAAAGAGGCGCTCGACTTATGCCTTGCCTGCAAGGGCTGCAAGGCCGAGTGCCCGACCAACGTGGACATGGCGACCTACAAGTCGGAATTCTTGTCGCATTATTACGAAGGCCGCGCGCGGCCGCTTACCGCGTATAGCATGGGCATGGTGGACCAGTGGGCGCGCCTGGGTTCCAAAATTCCCGGTCTCGTGAATTTCGTGACTCAAACGCCGGGGCTGCGTGAGGTAGCCAAACGCCTGGCGGGCGTCGCGTCCCAGCGCCAGATTCCAATGATTGCGTCCCAGAGTTTCAAGGACTGGTTTTCGCGGCGAGCGCCCCGAAATGCGGGCTGCCCCGAGTTGATTCTTTGGGTCGACACCTTCAATAATTATTTTCATCCCGAAGTGGCCAAAGCCGCGCTGGAAGTTCTTGAAGCCGCCAGGTTCCGGGTACTCGTACCGCCGCAGCACCTGTGCTGCGGGCGCCCCCTGTACGATTATGGAATGTTGGACCTCGCGAAAATTTATCTGCAGCGCACCCTGGGGATATTGGAATCCAAAATTCAGGCGGGCGTTCCAGTCGTGGGTCTCGAGCCCAGCTGTGTGGCGGTTTTTCGCGACGAGCTGGTGAGTCTGCTGCCCAACGACGCAAATGCGCGACGGCTGGCGAACCAAACGCTGATCCTGAGCGAGTTTCTGGAAAAGCATGCCACGCACTTTCGCATTCCGCGCCTCAAGGGCAAGGCGCTGGTGCACGGCCATTGCCATCAGAAGGCGGTACTCACCATGAAAGACGAACAGGGGGTGCTCGACCGATTGGGGCTGGACTATCGAATTTCGGATTCCGGCTGCTGCGGCATGGCGGGCAGCTTTGGCTTTGAGGCTGCCGATGAGCACTACGAGGTTTCAATGCGTGCCGGCGAACGGGTGCTGCTACCCGAAGCGCGTGGCGCGGCCAGCGATACGCTGGTCATAACGAACGGCTTCAGCTGCCGCACGCAGATTACCCAAGCAACGCAACGCAAACCGCTGCACCTGGCGCAGGTGCTGCAAATGGCGATTCAGGCCGAAGACGCCCGCTCGCCGGAAAAGAGAGAACAGATGGACACACAGAATGGCGAGGCAGCTCGAGCGAATGCCGAAAGGGATGCCCGAATGGATGCCAATGACAGCTTCAATCGCGCGTTGGCCGAGTCGCGGGGCGGAAGTATTTTTGGGGCAGCCGTTCGAGGCTGGGTGCAGCAGCATCAAATAGTGATAGCCGGCGTCAGCGCCATGCTGGCCGCGGCGGGTATTCTGACGTTGAGGAGGAACGGCATATGGCCACAACAGCAGCGGACGTGATGATTGAGACTCTCATCGACTGGGGCGTGGATACGATCTTCGGCCTGCCGGGCGATGGCATAAACGGCATTATGGAAGCCTTGCGCAAAAATGAAAAACGCATTCGCTTCATTCACGTGCGGCACGAGGAGGCCGCGGCGTTCATGGCGTGTGGCTATGCAAAATTCACGGGCAGGCTGGGCGTCTGCCTGGCCACATCGGGGCCGGGGGGAATTCATCTGCTCAATGGCCTGTACGACGCAAAACTTGACGGCGCACCAGTGCTTGCCATTACCGGAATGCAATTTCACGATCTGACCAACACGCACGGGCAGCAGGACGTCGAGCTCGACAAGCTCTTCGAAGACGTTGCCGTCTACAACACCCGCATCATGGGGCCGGCGCACGTCGAAAATGCAACCGAGCTGGCGTGCCGAACCGCCCTGGCGTATCGCGCGGTGGCGCATATTACCATTCCCGTTGATTTTCAAAGCATGCCGGTAACCCGCGATTCGCGCTCTGAGCGCAATATCGCTCATCACGCTTCCAATGTCTTCGCGCGATCGGCACGCCTGCCGGGGCAGGCGGATTTGGAGCGTGCTGCCGATGTGCTTAACGAGGGGCGCAAGATCGTCATTCTGGCAGGGCAAGGGGCGCTTGACGCGACCGATGAGCTGCTCGAGCTTGCCGAGCTTCTGGGCGGACCCATCGTCAAACCATTGCTGGGCAAAGCCGCCGTGCCCGACGACAGCATCTATACGACAGGCGGCATCGGGCTGCTGGGCACGCGACCCAGTGCCGAGGCGCTCGAAACCTGCGATACCATTCTCCTGGTCGGAACCTCGTTTCCTTATATTGATTACCTACCCAAGCCCGGACAAGCCCGGGCCGTGCAAATCGATATCGATTCGGCCCGCATTTCGCTGCGCTATCCGGTGCAGGTGGGACTCGTGGGTGACAGCAAAAAAACACTGCGCGCCTTACTGCCGCTGCTCAACCGCAATGACCACCGTGATTTTCTGCGCAAGGCCCAGGACGGCATGCGCGAATGGTGGCGCATCATGAAAGATCAAGGAACACGTACCACCCTTCCAATGAAGCCTCAAGTCGTGGCGTGGGAGCTGGGCAAGAGGCTGCGCAATGACGCCATCGTGTCGTGCGATTCCGGCACGATTGCGACGTGGTGGGCGCGCCATATTCCCGCGCGGCGCGGGCAGATGCATTCCCTGTCTGGAACACTCGCAACCATGGCGCCGGGGTTGCCCTACGCCATTGCTGCGGCAGTGGCTTATCCGGGCAGGCAGAGCGTGGCCTTCGTGGGCGACGGCGGGCTTTCCATGCTGATGGCGGAGTTTTCGACGGCCGTGAAGTATCGCCTGCCCGTAAAGGTAGTGGTCATCGACAACAATACCCTGGGGCAAATCAAATGGGAGCAGATCGCCATGCTGGGCAATCCCGAGTATGGCTGCGAGCTGGAGCCCATCGACTACGGGATGTTTGCCCAGGCCTGTGGCGGGAAAGGTTTTTATATCGACGACCCAGCCGACTGCGGCCGGGTGCTGGACCAGGCGCTCGAGGCGCCCGGGCCGGTGATTGTCCATGCCCGTGTCGATGCGCTTGAGCCACCGCTGCCGGGCAAAATAAAACCCGACCAGGCGCTCAAGTTCGCCCAGTCGCTTTTACGTGGCGAACGTGACCGCGAAAAAATAATTTCCACGCTCGTCAGGGACAAGGTTAAAGAGTTGTTTTGAGGCGCTTGGTGCCTTTCATGAAGCCCTTGACGGAGCCGACCAGGTCTTTGACCATGTCCTCGGTGATTAATTTCCCTTTGGCGCGCGTGGCAAGCGTGGGGTCACCCCAGGTTCCCGTGGGCGAGTAGGTGGCGTTCTTGTTCTTCGCGATTCGAGTCAGGACGCCGTCCGGCGCGTGGTCGTGAAAGTCTTTTTTTGCGGCCTTCATATTCACGATCTTGGGCGCGATATAAAGCATCACTGAAGTTTCCAGCTCGTCGGCGTGGGTGCCCCCTTTGCTTTCGCGAACTGAATTCCTGGCCCTGGCCCCAACCAGCCGCATGTCGGAATATTCCAGCTTGATTCCGTCCTTTACCAGTAGCTCGCGCGCGGCAGCCAGCATGCGTATCGTGCTGACGCCGGTATTGAGTACGTAGAATTTCTTCGGGCCGAACCGCGCGAGTGAGCGGCAAATATCCATGAGATAATCGCGTGCGGTTTCAAGACCTATGTGAATTGAGCCTGGATACTCGACAAATGCGGGGTAGAATCCGTGTTCCAAGGTCGGAATTGCAAGCACGTCGCATTCCTGAACCACGCGTCGGGTAAGATATTCCGCCATGACCCAGTCATTGTTGAGCGGCAGGTGCGGGCCATGCTCTTTGAGGCGCGCGCCCAGTGGAATCAAAATGACTTTGCAAGCGCGCAGTGCTGTTTCTGCCTGTTTCCAGGTCATCGTTTCAAGACGTTTTCCGGTTTTTGATTTTCGGCTCATGGAATTTCTTATAATATAAGACAGGTTGTGAGGAGCGTCTATGGCTGCTGAAAACGAAACCATCCTGGTCGTCGACGATGAACCCGAGGTGCGCCAGGTGCTGGCGGGCGTGCTCGAAGGCAAGGGCTACGTGGTGCTGCAGGCCGACGATGGCGACATCGCCGGCAAGCTGCTCGAGCAACGTTTCAAAGAGCTCGGCATGCTGAACATAAAGGTCATCATCAGCGACCTGGCCATGCCCCGAAAAAACGGCATCGAGTTGCTGAAGATGATTCGCCAGTCGCCGTACAAAGACGTGCCGTTCGTGCTCATGTCGGGTGCCGTTACGCGCGACGAGCTGATGAACGCCTCGAAGTTTGACCCCGATGCCATTTTGCTCAAGCCCTTTTCAGCTACCGCCGTGCTGCAAAAAATCGAACGCGCGCTCGAGACGCGCGAAGGCAAAGAGATCGCCAAACTTTTGCGCAACAAAAGCCCCTGATTATTTGCGCTGCGAACGCGCGACCATGCGATCTTGTATGGGGCCGAAAATCAGAATCGTAAAACCCGTGGTCATGATTACGGGTATGGCGAGCCATTTGAAATGCTCGGGGTCGCGCAGTGCGGGCGCCATGAGCAGCATGAAGCCGAAATAGGCCGTGAGAAACAAGGTCCAGGTGCGAAAAGGGCCGCCAATGACGCGCTTGCGAATCCAGGGGCGCCGAAATGCCGCGGAATACAGCAGCAGAGAGACCATTCCGGAAACGTTCGAAGCGATCACGCAAAGCGCCGCTTCGAATTCGGTCAAGCCCAGCCGCAGCGAGGCAATCGCGTAAACCAATATCACCCCCAGGAATCCATTAAACCACGCCGTCATGGCAACACCTTAGCGCAGATCAAGCGGCTTTGCGAAGCTCGATTTTACGGGCAGGCACCCCACCCCAGGTTTCGCCGGCCGGTATTTTGGTGCGCGGCAGGACCACCGAGTTGGGCATCACCTTGGCACCCTCGCCGATCTCGACCCCGCCCATGATCGTGGCTTTAAGCCCGATTGTCGCACCGTTTCCGATATTGACCGGCGAGATAATCAGAACTCCACCCATGCCATAATGCGCGACAATCGTGGCCGAGCCGCCAATGGTCACGCGTTCACCCAAGGTAACCAGAGCCGCGTCCGAGATATTCACCGAGTTGATCTGCGTGCCCTGGCCGATGTGCATGCCCATTAGTTTGTAAAAGAGCAGATTCAGAGGGGTGGGCGTAACGAATTCGAGGAACGTGTAGCGCGCCAGATAAATGAGGGCATTGTGCACATACCAGTTCAAAATTCCGGCTGAGTAGTAGTGGCCTCGCCACGGCACGACACGCGCGCGCAGCACGAAATTCGCGAGGGGTAAAACGAGAATGAGCGTGAAGCCATAAAGAAAAAAACCACAGGCCCCAGCGATGCAAACCGCGGTCAGGTGCAGCAGCTCGGGCTGGTGCGCGGTCAAGGCCGAAACGTGGCTGAATAACCAGGCGCCCGGAACCAGCGAAACACCGATGCAGACGCTGGCCAGCAGATAAAGTGGAACGAGTGTCAGGATATGCATGCCCGTTTTTGAAACGCGCAAGGCGCGATCGAAAAGGGAGTTGTCGCGGGCGGAAAGCGGTTTTGACGCCGTGGGTAGTGGTGACGGAGAATCCGGTGATGCAGCCGGCGCAGAAACCTGGACTGCCGAATTTGCGGCATCAGGAGTAGGTGCGATTGGCCCGGCCGGTGGTGGAAAACCGGTTCTGGCACTTGAGCCACGTCGCGGCTGGGCGCGCAGCCGCAGCCGGTTCTTGGGCGCTGGTTTTTTGTCCCTCATGGAGTTATTGTCTCATGCAGGCACTGGCTCGTTATAAGTGCGGAGATTAAATGAACTTTAAAGACCTTTTTTCGCAGCAAGCGGCCGATTATTCGAAGTTTCGGCCCACCTATCCCCCTGAGCTTTTTGCGTACCTTGCTGAATTTTCAGCGGCAAAACAGTGTGCCTGGGATTGCGGCACCGGCAATGGCCAGGCGGCAGCCGAGCTTGCGGGATATTTTGCGCAGGTTTTTGCCACCGACCCCAGCGAGCGCC
Source organism: Deltaproteobacteria bacterium (assembly GCA_016194725.1). Taxonomy (GTDB): domain Bacteria; phylum Bdellovibrionota; class UBA1018; order UBA1018; family UBA923; genus JACQAX01. Next base: position 6,307 of record JACQAW010000296.1, on the reverse strand, counting down.
AGCTGGCAGCCGCAACGCCCCACCCGCACGTGCAGTATTTGGTGGCGACCGCCGAAGATTCCAAGCTTGCCGCGCATTCGGTCGATCTGACGACGGTCGCGCAGGCTTTTCATTGGTTCAAGCATCCGCTTTTTTTCGACGAAGTTCGGCGCGTTTCCAAACCCGGCGCGGGTTTGGCGCTGTGGACCTACGAGCTTTGTCATATCGATGCGGCAGTGGATGCCATCGTGCTGGATTATTACCGCAATATCGTGGGCCGCTACTGGGAGCCCGAGCGCAAGCTGGTCGAAACCGGTTATAAAACCGTGGACGTTCCGTTTGAAGAAGTTGCGGTGGCGCCCTTTGCCATGCACGCGCAGTGGTCGCTCGCGCACCTGTTGGGTTACCTGGGCACGTGGTCAGCTACTCAAGCCATGATTCGCGACGTGAAACACAATCCGCTCGAAGACCTGGCGCCCCGGCTTGCCCAGGTCTGGGGCGAAAGCCAAGCCAGCCGTGCCGTGAGCTGGCAGCTGGGCATTCGGGTGTTTCGCGTAAGCGCACCGAAGCTGATATAATGACAGCATGAGTGCCAAGCCGCCCAAGAAATGGAACTGCCCGGTGGAGGTCACCCTCGCGGTGATTGGCGGAAAGTGGAAGACTCTTATTCTTTGGCACCTCCGCGGGGACAAAAAAAGATTCACCGAGCTGCGCCGCCTGATGCCCAACGTGACCCAGCGCATGCTCAAGCTGCAGCTGCGCGAGCTTGAAAAGGACGGCGTGGTTGAACGCAAAGTGCATCCCGAGGCGCCACCCAAGGTCGAGTACTCGCTGACCCCGCGAGGCCGCAGCCTGCGGCCGGTGCTGAATTCGCTTTGCAAGTGGGGCTCGAAGAACGAAACGCGCGGTAAAAAGCGAAACTAAGTCTACCGTGCCGAACTCAAATTTAACCGAGTCCCGAAGGGGCCGGGGGCGGCCTGCAGGGGACTGAGGTGCTTGCTAACCGCTTGTGGCGGTGCGCGGGGTGGGTGTCAGGGCTAGCGAGCCAGCGACTCTGATCAAGCGCATTGCCAAGATCGCGCTGGGTGTCATTGATCCGTTGGCAGGCCCCCGCCCCCTTGCTTCGGACTCATGCTGCCTTTTCCGGCAGCCAGTCGAATTTTCTAAGTTTGTACATGCACTTATGTGCCTCAGTATACAAAATATACCTATTCAGGTTTGACACCCAGCCATTCGTCCCCAACTTATTGCCATGGCAAACGCGACAAACAGCTACTATCCGGTATTACCGATCAAAAATTCAGTCATCTATCCGGGCACGGTATTGCCGCTGCGAATCGGGCGCCCGCGAAGCATGGCGGCCGTGCAACGGGCCGACGGGGCCGAGCAGTGGCTGGTCACGGTGGCGCAGTCCAAAATCGACGACAACCGCGAGCCGGTGGCCGCCGATCTTTATCTGGTGGGCACGCTTTGCAAAATCGAGCGTCTGCGCGGCTCAAGCGAAGACGGTTACCAGGCCGTCGTGCGTGGCGTGTCGCGCTTCGCGATTACCAGCTTGCGCGAAGACGGTGGGTACCTCGAGGCCAAAGGCGAGGTGTTGGCCGACAAAGACGATCTCGATGCCAAGACCGCGCAGGTTCTGCTTGGAAGCGTGAAGACACTGGCGGGCGAGATGCTCAAGCTGCTGCCGGCCGATACAGAACGGCTCAGCGAGATGCTCGAGAGTGTCGACGATCTGGGATATTTATCCCACCTGTGTGCGGCTAATATCGAAGTCGGGCTGCCGCTGAAGCAGGAGCTACTGGAGCTGGTTTCGCTCAAGGGCCGCGTGCTGCGCCTGCTGGAGCTGATGCAGACCTCTAAAGATTCGTTGCTGGTGCAAAGCGAAATTCGAGACAAGCTTTCGCACAAGCTGGGCAAGGTGCAGCGCGAATCGATTCTGCGCGAGCAGCTGCGCACCATTCGCGAAGAGCTGGGCGAGGGCAACGGGCCCTCTGGCGACGACGACTATCGCAAGCGCATCGAAGACGCCGACATGCCCGAGGCCGTGAAGAAAACGGCGTTGGAGGAGCTCAAACGGCTTGAAACCGTGGGCAACAGCTCGCCCGAAGCGCACGTCATTCGCAACTACCTTGATCTTCTGGTGGGCCTGCCCTGGGGCAAAAGCTCGGGCAGCGAAATCGATCTGGAAAAGGCCCGCGAAATCCTGGATCACGACCACTACGGGCTGCCCAAGATCAAAAAACGCATCGTGCAGCACCTGGGCGTCATGAAGCTCAAGAAAAATGCGGGTGGCTCCATACTATTGTTGGTTGGCCCGCCGGGTGTAGGCAAGACCAGCCTTGGTCAAAGCATTGCGCGGGCATTGGGGCGAAAGTTCGTGCGCGGAAGCCTGGGTGGCGTGCGCGACGACGCCGAGATACGTGGGCACCGTCGTACCTACATCGGCGCAATGCCCGGACGCATCATTCAGGGCATCAAGCGAGCGGGCGAAAACAACCCCGTGTTCATTCTCGACGAAATCGACAAGATGGCCAATAGCTACCATAGCGACCCGGCAGCGGCCCTCTTGGAAGTCCTGGACCCTGAGCAAAATTCGGGCTTTCTGGACCACTATCTGGATGTGCCTTTTGACCTGTCCAAGGTGTTCTTCATCGCCACGGCCAATACGCTGGAGTCCATTCCCGGCCCGCTATTGGACCGCATGGAGGTTATCGACGTCAGTGGCTACACTACGGCCGAGAAGCTGCATATTGCCAAGAACCACCTGATTCCCAAGCAGCTCGAAGCTCACGGCTTGACCGCGAATCAGCTGGTGCTGGGCGACGAGGCTCTAATGAGAATCATCACGCACTACACTCGCGAGGCGGGCGTGCGCGAGCTGCAACGCCACATTGCAACGGTGTGCCGGGCTTCATCAGAGTTGGTATTGAACGCCAGCCAATTGCCCATTCGCATCGAGCTTGCCGGGCTGGAAGAGATTCTGGGTAATGAGCGTTATGCCCACGAGGTGGCTGAGCGTGTTTCGCCGCCTGGCGTTGTAACCGGCCTGGCCTGGACGCCGCAAGGTGGCGAGATTCTTTTCATCGAAGCCAGTCTGATGCCCGGCTCGGGCAAGCTGACCCTGACCGGACAGCTGGGCGATGTGATGAAAGAGTCGGCTCAGATCGCCTTGAGCGTCGTGCGCTCAAAAATGCCGGCCATCGTGCCGGGGTTTGAGTATGACAAACGCGACCTGCACATCCACGTGCCGGCCGGAGCCATCCCGAAAGACGGTCCCAGCGCGGGTATCACGATGCTCACCACCATCGCGTCGCTGTTTTCAGGGCGCAGCGTCGACCCCAAACTTGCCATGACGGGCGAGGTCACGCTTCGTGGCGCGGTCATGCCGGTGGGGGGAATCAAGGAAAAGGTAATGGCCGCGCATCGGGCGGGCATTGAGCGCATCATCATGAGTAAACGCAACCAAAAAGACCTCAAGGACGTGCCCGACGAGGTTCGCTCGCAGCTTAAATTCGACTTTGTCGAAAACGTGACCGAGGCGCTCAAGCTGGCGCTGAATCTGGACGTCGTGGCACCAGTGGGGCTGGAGCTGCCGGTGCAAAATCCGCCGGTGGTTCTTAACGGCTAGGGTTGTGCGGGCAGGCAAGTTATTATAGAATTTCGAGAGTGAAACGGAATCTATTGTTAGCGGGCGTATTTGGTTTTCTTCTCGGTGTAACGGCAACCCGGCTCACGGGCCGTCCCGCCGAGCTGGCGCTCGCTGAAACCGTGCATTCCGATCTTGCCTGCGTCACTCCCAAGCTTTCCAGTATCCCGGCCACCACCATCAGCGCGCCCAGCCGCCCGGCTTTGAGCTTGCCGGACGAAGACTCCTCGAAAATTTCGGCCGTGCTCAAGCCGGAGTCGTCGGTGAAAGAGCGGAAAGACGCCAAAGACAGCATCGAGCCGCGGCTCGCCGTGCTCATCGAACAGGCTTTTCCGCGCGGGCGCGAGATCGTGCGCAATGATAAAGACGACGGCGGCGTAACCACTTTCGAACAAACCGACGATGGCACCAGCATCAACCGCAGCTTTTCAGAAAAAGGCGAGCTGCGGGCCGAAGGCCTGGTCTCGATGTCGGGCGAGCAGGTCGAGCGCTCCTACTACGATTCCGGGCACCTGAAAGGCTTCTCATGGATTCGCCCCGATGGTTTTCGCATCGACCTCAAGCTCTCGAGCGCCGGTCTGTATGAAGGGCGCCAGGACACGCTGGCCAGCGGTGAAAAGATCATCACGAAGTACGATGACTATGGGCAGGTGCGCGAGCGGTGGCGCATGCTTAAAAATGGTCAGCATATCCCGCTGTAAATACCACTGTTTGGCACGGGTGTGCCGATAGGGCACATTTCTGGTATCATTATAGTGCGATGAGTTTTGCACGCACGTTCGGGTTGATGGCCGCGTTTTTGTTCTCATTTTCCGCGTTGGCAGGGGAGCCGAGCGAACTGTGTGATGGCACGGCCAAATGCCACGTTCTGGCGGGCACGGTAACCGGCGATCAGCCGCGCCTGGCCGATCTTGTTGCCGATATCGTAATGATACTCGACTCGCCCGAATTGAAGTGGGTGCACACCCGGGATCGCCCGCCTGCCACGGTGTCATTAAAGTTGGCGGAATTTCTGAGAACCTGCTTTGACAAGGTCATGAAGCTCAAAAACTTCGTCGTGCATCAGTGCCTGGCCGCCGCTCCGCCCGATGAAGAACCCAAAATCGTCGAGCACCCGATTCCCTGGCCCCCTGAGCGCGAAAGTCTAATGAGGGAGTATCTTCAAAAACACACCGGCGATGGCTCGACGTATCTTAAAAATCCCACCACCATCGTGACCCACTGGACGGGCACGAACAATCTGGACGAGACGATCAAAGGTTTTGAGCGCACCAGGCTCGAAGGAAGGCCCGAGCTCGCCGCGGCCGGGCTGGTGAACGTGTCCTGCCACTTTATCGTCGATCGTGACGGCACGATTTATCGCATGATGCCTGACGATCGCACGGGCCGCCACGCCGTGGGCATGAACCGCAACGCGCTTTGCATCGAAAACATCGGGGGCCCGACTCACCCACTTACGAAAGAACAGCTGCGGTCAAACGAGCTGCTCATCGAAAGCTTGGTGGCCCGCCATCCCACGATCGACAACGTGATTGGGCATTCCGAGTATCGCAATTTCGAGAACACTTATATCTTCAGCGAACGCACGGGCTATCGCAGCGACCGCGACGCCGAGCCCGGCCGTGCCTTTCTTGCGCAGCTGCGCCTACGGCTTTTTGAACGGGGCGAGCGCATCAAGGCTGCCGGGCGCTGCAATCTTTAAGTTTGGTGGCCGTTTTGGCAAGGCCTGTGCAAATATCCACTCGCATGAGACCGATTGAAAACATTGTCATCGCCATAGGTATCGTGCTGGCCGTGCTTGCGGCCGTAACTCTGAGTTCGTTTCACCTGATCTGGTTCATCATCTTTGGCTTTATCGTCGGGCTGGTGGCTCGCGCGATCATGCCGGGGCGCCAGCATTTAAGCGTGCTGCGCACCACGCTGCTGGGAATGATCGGCTCGCTGCTGGCAGGCTGGTTTGGGCGTGCGGTAGGCTGGTACGGGCCGGGAGACGGTGCGGGGTTCATTGTTTCAACCATCGGCGCGATATCGGTGCTGGCCATTTACATGCGGGCCACGCGCAGGCGGGCGGTGTTGCCGCCCATCGAAAAACGAGGTGAGCGCGATTTTCCCAGCAAGGTGGCTTGAGGCCGGGCAGGCGGCATTAGCTATTCAGGCTTTTGGAGCGAGTCTGGGTATAGGTTTGCAGCTCGGCCCGTGCCCGGTCAAATTCCTTTTCAAGCTTGGCGAAAAGCTCGCTTGCGCCAGAGCAGGTACCGGCATTTCCCAGATCTTCGAGGCTGGTGCAAAGGTCGCGCATCGCGCGGGCGCCCAGATTCGCGCAGCTTGATTTGAGGGTGTGCGCGCAGAGCGCAAGCTCATTGGCATTGGCAGCTATGATGGTATTATTCATTTTCGCCAGGCGGTCAGGCGTCGTGCCTACGAAAAGCTTGATCAACTCGCTGAGCATATTGGGATCGTCTTTGTCTTGCAGTTCGCGAAGAATCTCAAGGGCGCCGGCGTCGATGGCCCGTGAGTCATCGGCCATCATGCCGGCCGTGCGACGGTCTTTTGCCGCTGCTGGCCGCACATTGCTTTTGGCCAGCCAGCGATTGATGATCTTGTCCAGGGCGCTGGAGTCGATGGGCTTGGAAACATAATCGTCCATGCCGGCCGCCAGACAGCGTTCGCGGTCGCCCT
>JACQAW010000295.1 GCA_016194725.1 Deltaproteobacteria bacterium | reverse complement strand
TGAAATTCAAGCATATCTCGGCTGACAATTATTGCGCAAAAACCTGGCGTTAATTGTCAGCCTGGAACGCGATCGGCGAATTTCAGAGAAAATTCTGCCCAGCGGTCTGCTCCCGCGACCCCTCCCCTGACTTGATCGTACAAGGTCATTGGAATATCTTTTGAAGAATGGCTCAAATTTCGCCGCCGAGTTCCGGGCCGGTACGAAGTTCGGTATCGCTTCCGGGAGTTCGCCGCTATGCGCTGATTCTGCTGGCACTTGGCTTTTTTTGCGCCGGAAAGCTGATGCGCCCTTTTCCGGCAGACCCGGATAGCGCAATTGGGCCTATGCAAGTCCTCGGCACCGGCTGCTTATTCGGCTTCTGGCTGGTCGGTGTCTGCAGCTGGGGCCGGATTTTCCGGCGCGCTTGCCTGCCGCAGTGTCCGGACCCTGGTCTCGTTCTGGGTTTGGGTACGGCTGCCGCGGCTTTTTTTGCAATGCTGCTCGGACATCTGGGACTGATTGGAGCCCGATCTGAACCGGCATTTGACATAGCCCTGGCGCTGGGATTGCTTTTGGATGCAGGTGGCAATGTCGTGCCGGCGGCTCGCGCGAGCCGGTCCTGGGAACTCCGGGGTTGGAAGCAATGGCTGGCGTTACTTCCATGGCTGGTTTTGTGCTACTGGGCACTCGCGCTCGTTCTCAAGGCCTCAATTCCGCATTTCCAATCTGATCCACTCTTGCAGCACTTGCTTGGCCCGCGACTTTGGTTTCAAGATGGCGCAATAACGCTTAATTCCCGGATTCCAGTGGCCATGAAAAATTATTACTGGGAGTACTTGTCTATCTGGGCTAACTCGCTTCTCGGCGGCGAAGCGGGCAGAGGATTGGTGGAAAGCCAGATATTTTCGCAGTGGCTGCATGTTCTCGCCTGGTTTGGAACACTTCTGATTCTGATTCCCCTACTCAGGTATTTTTCGGTGCCCTGGCCGTGGCTTGGCTTCGGAATTCTTGCGGCAGCAAGTTCCTGGAGCGTGGCATGGACAGCCGAACTTGCAAAAAACGACTGGGGAGTCATCTTCTGGACTTTGTGCGGACTCAGGCTGCTCCTTGCGATCCAAGGCCCCGAGCTGCGAAACCTGTTCATCGGTGGACTGTTTCTGGGCCTGGCCGTCGGAGCGAAATTTACTGCAGCGATCACGATCGCGCCCTTCGTGGCATTCTGGGCAGCGAAGAGGCTCTTCGACGATGGATTTTCCAAAGGGTTCCGGGCAATACTATTCTTATCGGGGGCATTTTCACTGGGGCTGACGCCGATTCTGATGCGTAATTTCATCCTGACCGAAAACCCTTTTTTCCCGATTCTTGATGGAATTTTCTCAAGCCCTCGCCTTTCGAGATCCGTCGCTCGGTACTATGCCGCAAGTCAGTGGGCGGATGGCCGCGAATTCGGCTCATTGCTGGCCGCTCGGGTCAAGCTGATCGCTGTTCACGAGCCGGCCCTGATCGCGCTATTTCTGGCCGGCATCGCCGTTCCCATATGCTGGAAACGCCGTGGCTGGAATTCACGAACGCCGCTTTATTTCGTGAGCGCGGCCGCGGTAATGCTTTTTCTTGTTTCCGTCGGCGCAAACAAAACGGCGGAAGACGGGAATCTCGCGCTAAGGCTGATGGGCCCAGGCATGATTCTAGGCCTTTCGTCCGGCGTTTTCGCATTTTTCGATGTTTTTCTTGTCTTATCGGACCGCTTCACCTGGCTGATATCCGCGACCGGAATCGTGATTACGATATTCGGAATATCACAGAGCCGGCTGCCGCTCATCGACCTGGCGCGGACACGGTACTCGATTGCAAACCTCACCGACGCGATGCGAACGATCGCGATCGGAGGAGCCACGAAAGCATGGCTTCGGCTGAATGCCTCGCCGGAAGATTTGATCGTCACTACCGGGGATAATCAGCTCTATTACGTGGCCCATCTGCGAGTTACCGCCATGCCCGACCAGCCAGGGTTGGATCGTTCCTACAACGGTCCTTCCGGTTTCGAGGACTATCTCGAATTTCTATTGTCCCTCGGCACCAAGTACATTCTCGATTCGAGCCATTATGAGTTGGGCTACTGGAGCGACTTCTCTTACGAGTTGAATCGCCGGCTTCGCGCGCATCCGGAGGCGGTGATTTTCGAAAGAGTGGACAGTCGAATCGTGGCTCCCCAAGAGCTTTTTGAAGGAATCAAAAAAAGCTGCTCGAAACCGCGATCCCGGTTACCCGATTTTGAAGCCCTGGATATATAAAAAAGAACCCTGCCATCCTTGATGCCGGCCTGCTAATAACCTATGGCGGTCTGGGTCACGACTTTCCCGTCGTTGATAGTCCAGCTGTCGATGGCCGTGCCGGTGGCATCGATTCTGCCGGCCGCACCGACTACGAACGTCGTCGAGGTCACGGGGGTGGCCGGGACATCGGCCGTGAGCGCAGGAGTTACCGCGCCCCCAGCCGCACGGCTGGCGTTCCACGTCGTGCCGTTCGTGATGAGAGGCGGTGCACCCTGGGTACCGATGCCAGCAGCACCAGTCGTTCCTTCCAGGACCGCGCAGGTTGGGTTACCGTTAGACCAAGTCGCGGCACAAGAGGTAGTGCCAACCGGACCGCAACTCGCGCCGGTGACACTCTGGGTG
>JACQAW010000294.1 GCA_016194725.1 Deltaproteobacteria bacterium | reverse complement strand
GGCACGCACTGCGGACGCGTTCGGGCACTGACCGACAACAAGGGCCAGAGCCTTAAAGACCTGCCGCCGGGCCATGCCGCCGAACTGCTGGGCGTCGAAGGCGTTCCAATGGCTGGCGACGAATTCAACGTCATGAAAAACGACGCTGAAGCTCGTGAGCTTGCCGAACACCGCACGCTCAAGGCTCGCGGCGCCGATACGAACAAGACGAAGATCTCGCTCGAAGAGCTTTTCTCGAAGGTTCAGCAGGGCGACCTTAAAGAGTTGCCTGTCATTTTGAAAACCGACGTTCATGGTTCGACCGAAGCCATTCGTGACAGTCTGGCGAAGATCGGCACCGACAAGGTGAAGGTTAAAGTTCTTTCGGCTTCGACCGGTGGCGTTTCGGAAAGCGACGTCATGCTGGCGAGCGCCTCGAATGCCATTATCCTGGCCTTCAACGTACGCCCGGAATCCAAGGCCCGCTCGCTGGCCGAAAGCGAAAAGGTCGAAATCAAGACCTACTCAATCATCTACGAATTGCTGGATGACGTGAAAAAGGCGATGGCCGGACTGCTGGACAAAAAGGCCGTCGAAAAATACTCGGGCCGCGCCGAAGTGCGCGAGCTTTTCAGCGTACCCAAGCTGGGCACCATTGCTGGCAGCTCGGTTACCGATGGCAAGATCACTCGTGGGTCGCAGGTTCGCGTGCTGCGTAATTCGCGCGTCATCTACACGGGCAAGATCACCTCGCTCAAGCGGTTCAAAGACGACGCCAAAGAAGTCGTCCAGGGCTACGAGTGCGGTATCGGGGTCGAAAATTTCAACGACCTCAAGCCCGGCGATATTTTCGAAGCGTTCACGGTCGACATGATTGCCCAGGAACTCGGAGAGCCCTCGGCTGCTCCCAAGGCAACCGCGCCGGCGGCAGAAGCTTCGGCAGGCAAGAATTAAAAAGGAAGGGTGCTGTTTATGGCCCACAGACCGTTTGTACAGGAAAGATCAAGTCATCGTCCGGCCCGTTTCGCGCAACGGGTAAAGGAAGAGCTCGCGCAGATGATTCCCGGCGAGCTTCGCGACCCGCGCCTGGCGGGGCTGGGTTTTTTGACGATCACTTCGGTGACCATCACGCCCGATCTCAAACACTGCACGATTCTTTTTGCGCTGATGGGCGACGAAGGCCGCGCCAAAGACGTGACAGAGGGACTGAACGCGGCGGCTGGCTTTCTGCGCAAACAGCTCATGCACAAGCTGGACACCAAGATTACCCCACAGCTGCTGTTCCGGCACGACAAGGGCCTGACCAATACGCTCGAGATCAATTCGCTGCTCCACCAGATCAGCCTGGAGCCGAAGTCCGGATCCGACGACAGCAACGAGTAGGACCGCAAAGTGAGCCAAAACTCCAGCGGCATTCTGCTGCTCGACAAGCAGCCCGAGATGACGTCATATGACTGCATCCGGAATCTGAAAAGAATCTGGAAGCGCACCGACATTGGGCATGGCGGGACGCTGGACCGTTTTGCGTCCGGCATGCTGCCCATTCTGGTTGGCGAGGGGCTGAAGCTGGTGCGCTTTTTTCTGGAGTCGCATCCCACCCTGCCCACCTACTGGAAGTCCTATGCCGGCACGTTCGAGTTCGGCACGGCAACCGAGACCGGCGACCCCGAGGGTGACGTGCTCGAAACGCGACCGGTGAGCGGGCTTACCCCCGAGCGGGTCACCGCTGCCATGAGTACGTTCGTGGGAGCTCCGTGCGAGCAGATGCCACCGCAGTTTTCGGCAAAAAAAATCAATGGCGAGCGGGCCAGCGACCTGGCACGCGCGGGCAAAGTGCCTGAGCTCAAGCCGGTGCAGGTATACATCCGCAACTTTGAATGTACCGGAATCGAAGGCAATCGCGTGCATTTCACCGCCGACTGCTCAAAGGGCACCTATGTGCGCAGCCTGGCGTTGGACCTTGCACGCAAGCTGGACACCGTGGCTCATGTGACCGCTTTGCGCCGCACGGCCGTTGGCGACTTCAAGGTCGAAAGCGCGCTGACTCTGGCGCAGGTCGAAGCCATGCCTCTTGAAAAGAGCCTGCTCGACATGCAGCGCTCAACCTCATTCATGCCTGCGCTGGAGCTGATCGGCATTGAGCTCGAGCAGCTGCGTGTAGGTAAAACCGATGGCATCGGCGCGCGGCTGGCCAACTCGGGCCTGGCGCCCAATATCTACTGCGCAAGAAACGCCGCGGGCCTGCCCGTGGGGCTCTTCGAACTTGCCAAGGATCGACAGGTAAAATTCCTGCGCGGAATCATTTCCTAAAGAGTCAGCGTCCGACAGAATACTCCTCGACTTTTTTGCTGACCGCTACCAGCATCGGCCACGCTTGCGCGGCCACGGTGCTCTTCAAGGATTTCGCTGAAGCTCCACCAAAATCGCCGCCTTCTTTAAGCCAGGTCTTGGACTTGATGAAAAATGAACCGTCGCCTTTCGGGACGACGCACATATCGATGCCGAAAGCCCAGGCGTTGTCAGTCACGATCGAGTCC
>JACQAW010000326.1 GCA_016194725.1 Deltaproteobacteria bacterium | reverse complement strand
CTCCCTAAGAATGGAGAAGTACCAGCCAGGAACCGCCCCAAAGGCAGCTCCGGTTAAAGTTGATACGTCGGCTTCTGACCCGCCAAGATCGTCAGCTGACTAACCAAAAGTTTAAGAAGCCCAGGGAGAGATCCTTGGGCTTTTTTTATTTATTGGTGTTGGTTTTTCGCCATCCGAGCCTCCTCTGCGTACCGTTGCTTTGTGATCCGCAGAAAAGGTCTGCCACGTGGCAGATCCTTTCCTACGGTTTGAGCAGGTCGTTTCGTAGGCAGAAAATAGGCAAAAAATAGGAAATTCCCGAAATCTCGCGACTGACCGGGAAATGTCGAAGCCGCAACTCGATCCCAACTGCTTGAATCGTTTACGCTGTATTTTCCGTTGATTGCTTAGTTTTGTCGGTGGGAATCAAATTGAAAATGGCTGGGGTGCAAGGATTCGAACCTTGGAATGCTGGAATCAAAATCCAGAGACTTACCACTTGTCGACACCCCAACCTGATAGGACAGCAAAAGATTTAGCACCCCACCCCAACCGTTTCAAGCCACGTTTTGCTGGTGTTGAGGCGAAGGGCCATGGATGGTCAAGAAATCGCACATCCTGGTCAGATACTCCAGCTCGACGTCCGACCGCAGGGGGTTCGAGAACAGGCCGATGTGATTAAACCTGGCCTTCAGGGCGTAAAGCAGGGTGAACATCGAGGCTACGGCCGCCTCTTCCGAGCGCAGATCGATAATCAGGTCTACGTCGTCCACCACCACCTGGTCAAACACGTGGTTGCGCGATTTTACGCCCAGCGGGCCCATGATTCGGCTCAAATCGGTGCCATTGCTGTCGGCGGCGCCCAGCAGTGGGGCTACCTTCATGTATTCGAGCTGGTCGTTTTTCTCGGCCAGGTCAATGCGGCCCCAAAAGGTGCCGGCGTCGTCGCAAGACATCACCAGAATGCTACGACCAGCCATCAGAGCTCGCTGCAAAGTCGCGCTCAGCTGCCGCCGCTTTTCCCACATCGTGCGCGGTATCCAAAGTTCTTCCATATCCGAGCGATAAAGCAATACCCGTGCCCGCCACTCGGCTGCGTTCACAGCTGGTAACGCGTGGGGCTATCGTCCAAAATGCAAACTCATTTGCAAGGGAATGGCCCTATGCTACTAACCCTGCATGCGTCTTTGTTTATTCGCGGGTAATTCCAATCTTCCATTGGCAGCCAAGATCGCAGAGACCCTTGGCACCAGCCTTAGCCAGGCCACCCTGCGACGCTTTAGCGACGGCGAAATCTTCGTCGAAATCGGCGAAAACGTTCGCGGCAAAGATGTTTATATTTTACAAAGCACCTGCGCGCCGGTGAACGACAATCTCATGGAATTGTTGATCATGACCGATGCCCTCAAACGCGCTTCGGTAAACAGCGTCACGGCCGTGATTCCCTACTACGGTTACTCGCGCCAGGACCGCAAAGTCGCGCCCCGCACGCCCATTACGGCAAAGCTCGTGGCCGACATCATCACCTCGGCTGGTGTTTCACGAGTGGTCGCAATGGACCTGCATGCGGGCCAGATTCAAGGTTTCTTCAACATCCCGTTCGACAATCTTTACGCGCTTCCCGTGATCGTCGAGCACCTGAACACCATGTTCACCAAGAATGAAGAAATCGTTCTGGTGTCGCCCGATGCCGGCGGCGTCGAGCGTGCACGAGCCTTTGCCAAACGCATGAACTGCAGCGTGGCCATGATCGACAAACGCCGCACGGGTCCAAACGTGGCCAAAGCCATGCACCTCATTGGTAACGTCGACGGCATGACGGCCGTTATTCTGGACGACATGATCGACACGGCTGGCACCCTGGTCGAAGCCGCCGACGCGGTTAAAAAACACGGCGCCAAGCGTGTCTTTGCCGCAGCCACTCACGGAGTGCTCAGCGGTCCAGCGGTTCAACGCATCCGTGACAGCATTCTCGAACAGGTCATCGTCACCGATACCGTGCCTTTGAGCGACGAGGCCCGCAAGGTGGGCAAGATTCATCAGCTCTCGGTAGCCGGCTTGCTGGCAGAAGCCATTCGCCGCATTCACAACTACGACTCCGTGAGCTCGCTTTTCAGCTAATGAAGCTCTTAATCGGTTTGGGCAATCCTGGGGTCGAATACGCTGAAACGCGCCACAATATCGGTTTCATCACGATTGACAGGTTGGCCCAGGACCTCAAAGCCGACTGGAAAATCTGGGGCCCGGCCAAGAACTGCGATATGGCCCAGATATCCGTGGGTGGCGAAAAATTCGTGCTGCTCAAGCCCCTGACCTATATGAACTTGAGCGGCCAGGCCGCGGTGGCGGCGGCTCATTTCTTTAAAATCCTGCCCGAAGACATCTGCGCCATCCACGACGACCTGGACCTGCCTTTCGGCGACGTCAGGCTCAAAATAGGCGGCGGTTCGGGTGGAAATAATGGCCTGAAATCGCTATCGCAATGCCTGGCCACTCCCGAATATGCCCGTATTCGCATGGGTATTGGCCGTCCGCCGCATGCGGCAGTGGATCCGGCCGACTATGTTCTGGGGCGATTTGGAACTGCCGATTGGACCATGGTTGATGATATGATACAACGCGCACACCGGGCAGTAGCGGCTTTTGCGGCTGGAGCAGAGGCTTTTTCACGCGAGATGAACTCGCTGAACAGAAAGAAAAAGGACTAGAAACTTACATGGGTTTTCAATGTGGTATCGTCGGCCTTCCCAACGTCGGCAAATCAACGATTTTTAACGCTCTCACCGCTGGCAGCGGCGCCCACGCCGAAGCGGCAAACTACCCGTTCTGCACCATTCAGCCCAACACGGGCATCGTGAAGGTGCCCGACCCACGGCTCAAAAAAATCGCCGAATTCATTCCGCCACAGACGCTCATTCCAGCCGTGATGACATTCGTGGACATCGCCGGCCTGGTCAAAGGCGCAAGCAAAGGCGAAGGACTGGGCAACCAGTTTCTGGGCCACATTCGCGACACCAACGCCATCGCCCACGTCACGCGCTGCTTTGAAAACGACAACATCGTGCACGTCGACGGCTCGGTCAACCCTGAGCGCGACATCTCGGTCATCGACACCGAGCTCATCTTCTCCGATCTGGACGCGATCAATAAAAAGTTCAACGGCCTGGAAAAGCTAACCAAAACCGGCGACAAAAAAGCCGCGGCCGTGCTTGGCGTTTTGACCCGCGTGCGCGCCTCGTTAGAAAAGGGCCAGCCTGCCCGCGCGTTGAAGCTGGACGAAAACGAGCTGGCGCTGATTTATGAGTACCACCTGATCACCATCAAGCCCGTGCTCTACGTGGCCAATATGGACGAAAAGGGAATTCTCGACCCCGCCGCCAACAAGTACTACCAGGCCGTGAAAAAAATCGCCGACGCCGAAGGCAGCCAGATCGTCGCCATCTGCGGCGCCATCGAAGCCGAAATCGCCGAGATGCCCAATGCCGACGAACGCGCCGAATTCCTGCGCGAGCTGGGCATGTCTGAAACCGGCCTGGACCGCGTCATTCGCGCAGGCTACGAGCTGCTGGGCCTGTCCACCTACTTCACCGCCGGTGAAAAAGAAGTGCGCGCGTGGACCATCAAGCGCGGCGACAAAGCCCCCGCGGCCGCCGGCGTGATTCACACGGACTTCGAAAAGGGCTTTATTCGCGCTGAAGTTTATCACTACGATGATCTCGTCGCGTGCAAGACCGAGAAGGCCGTTAAAGACAAAGGCCTGATGCGACTCGAAGGCAAAGATTACACCGTAAAAGACGGCGACATCATGCACTTCCTTTTCAACGTCTGAGATCCGTAATCTGCCGCTTTAGGTATATTTCCCCTGAGTAGAGGTGCCGAAGATCGTGGGTCACGACACTGGCCACATTTGGGATTTGGCATTTACTCAGGACGTCCGCTGCATATGCCAAATGCCAGGTATGGCCAGTACTCAATAACCCGGAACAAGGCGTGGTTCAGGTTCTGGAGCCGGAACAGGAACGGGTGCAGGAACCGGCACTGGTACCGGTTACGAGACACGGGACTCGGGTCACCGGCCAAGGGTCAGATCCCCGGCCTCTATCGCGCGGCGTGCGAGCCGGTTGGTCCGGCCGCGGCTTTGCTCATAATGAACTGGGTCAGCGCTGTCAGATTTGGGATATTCTCGCCCTTGATGCGGCGATTGTACCAGTAGAAGTTGCGCACGATATTCTGGACGTACTCGCGCGTTTCACGAAAACCGATCAGCTCTATGTACTCCTCGGGTGGCAGGCCTGCGTGGGCTTCACGCATCCAGCGATCCGAATGCCCCGGGCCGGCGTTGTAGGCGCAAAGCGCGGGAATCATGCTGCCCTTGTACTTGGTCAAAAGCTGGCGGATGTATTTGGTGCCCAGCTTCACGTTAATCATGGGATTGAATAGGTCCATGATCTCGATTTTGGGGTCCATGTCGCGCGCGGTGGGCGCGATAATCTGCATCAGGCCGTAGGCGTTGGCTGGTGAGGTGGCTTCGACGTTAAAGGCCGACTCCTGCTTGACGATGGACAAAACCAGAAGCGGGTCCACCTTCCACTCCTTGGCCATCTCGCGAATCAGCGGCAGGCGCGCGGTTGGAAAGTACAATTTCTGTCCATAGCTGGAAAAGAGCCCCTGAAAGCTGCGCGTGGAAAGCTCGCCCAGCATTTGAAAAGCGGCGTTGTGGTTGCCCGCCAGGTTATTCAAAGCCACCAGGTAAACCAGAAACTCGTTAGGCATGTTCACGGTAGCATGAACGTCCTGCAGCTCGAGTACCGCAAGCTCGGGCACCGCACTGGCAATCAGCGCCTCGGCGCGCTTGATGTGCACCACGTCCGAGGGCGTCAGCAGCGGCGTTTCGTCGGTGGCCAGCGGCATCTCGGCATCCATCATGCGCGAAAGGTCGATATTGCCAAACCAGCTCGACATCAGCGCGTAATACGAGAACGGCAGCTCTTTGATCACCTCGCGAAAAAGCGTCTCGGCCTGCGCGTCGTGCTGCGACTTTTGGGCGGCCCGGCCCATCCAGAACTTGGTGCGCAGCTTGATGCTGGTGCGCGGATAGTCGTGCAGCAGATCGCGCCAGGTGGTGAAGGCGTCGTCGAACTTTGCGTCCTGGTAACTTTGGAATCCCTTTTGGAACGCTTGTAGATCCAGGTCGACCTTGTACGGAATCTGCACCGTGCGGTCCAGGTAAGGCTTTTTGAACGCGGCAATGCGGTCAAAGATGCGCGAGGCCTCGCTGCGCGCCACCAGCGGCGCAAGCTTGGCCACCCAGCTCGTGCAAATGTCGGTCTGGCGCTTGTCGCACATCATGGCGTAGCTGACGAT
>JACQAW010000325.1 GCA_016194725.1 Deltaproteobacteria bacterium | reverse complement strand
TGGGAATGGTGATGTGGCCGTGTCTGACCCAGGCTTTACCGCTGACGAGTGCTATGGTTCCGGCAGAGTTCTGCGAGTCGATGGAATCGGCATTGGACGTAGTTGCGCCTGCGATTACTGCTAGTAGGCAAAGCCAAACGGAACTGCTTATCACTCGGGATTCTCCCTATCCATATATTATAGCCAAGATGACGCAGTGCTGCATCTACGGAATAAAATAATATCCTATTGATATATAAGGAGAATATTAAAACTAGTTAGAAAAACTTAACAGTTTCTCGAAATCCAGGCGTTTCAGGAACCGATATTCGCCCGGCTCAAGACCCTGAATGGAAACGCCGCCAATGGCGGTGCGGACGATGCGATCGACAAGCAAGCCCTTTTGATTGAGCAGCTCGCGCAGGTCAAGCTTTGACCCCTCGGTCACCTCAAGCTTCAGCCAGCTTTTGTTCTTCAAAGTTTGCTCGACTCCAAAAGACGCGAAGCGAACCACGCCTTCGGCCGTGAAAAAACCGCGTTTCAGAAACGCCAGGTCTTCGGTGTTGGGGTGGCCTTTGATTTTGACCATGTACACCTTGGGCAGGTCGCGGGCTTTCAATATTCCGTCGGCAATGTTGCCGTCGTTGGTCAGCAGCATGAGCCCCTCGGAATTATAATCCAGGCGGCCGATGGGAATCACGCGCTCGCGAATGCTGTGTACGATGTGGCCCAGGTGGCGCCGACCCTCGGGGTCAGACAGCGCTGAAATCATGCCGCGCGGCTTGTACAGCGCGATGAAGATGGGTTCCACCTCGGTGTAGATCAAGTTGCCGTTTACTTTGATTTTGTCGTGGGTGGCGTCGACCTTGGTTCCCAGCTCGGTAATCGGGCGGCCATTCACCGTAACGGCGCCTTCGAGAATCAGCAGCTCGGCTGCGCGCCGCGAGGCCACGCCGCTGCGGGCGAGGATTTTCTGAAGGCGCTCTTCTTTGCGTTTCTTGGGTGCCTTGGCTGCCTCGGGTGCCGCGGCTTCGACCGGCTTGACTTGGAGATTGGGTTTTTTACCCTGGCGCGCTTTGGAATCCATGGGAGTAACCTTGGGGCTGGGCACATAGGCGTTGCCGCTCCAGGGGCCTTTTTTGGCACGCGGGTGTTTTTCACCGCTGGCGGCGCGTTCACGGCGATCAAAGCCGTCGCGGCGGCGCTTTCTTTTGGTGCGTTCTGATTCAATCTTGCGAGCGGGGGCGGCTGGCCTTTCAGCAACTCCGGGCTTGCGGGTAGGGTTGGCCGAACGGGCGGCGCCACGTGTGGATTTGCGTTTTTCGAAGCTCATAGTGACTTGGCCTGTACCATGTTTGGCCATGGTTTGACAGGGTTGTCTTGCCGAGCGTCAAAGCCTCAGATTTCGGCTTCTGGCTCGCGTTTCGGCTCTTGCTTGTCTTCTGCGAGCTCGTGTTCGATTTTAGCTTCGAGCACGGCATCGGCGAGCGCTTCGGCATTGACCACCACCGCTTCGCCTTCCACCTGGGTCTGGGCTACGGCGTCGGCGATCATGGCGGCGTGGCGCTCCCACTGGGCGGCGGCGGCGTCGGCTTCAAGTTCGGACGAGGGCTGATGCTCGGCGGCTTCGGTAACCGGTGCCGTGACCTGAACGATCACGTCGCTGTCGGCTGCGATAGCGCTGGTCATGACGACCGAGCCAATCGGCACGATATCGCCTTCGGCGTCCAGGGTCATGCCCGAAAGCGCAAGCTCGGCCAGCTTGGCGTCCAGCTTTTCCTTGGCCTTCTGCTCGTCAATGAAACTAGTTGAGGTTGGGATGGCCGCGATTTCGTTGCGCAGGGCTTCGAGCTCTTCGTCCACCTTGGAGTCGTCAAAGAGCACGCGGTCCGAGCTTGCGACCATTTTGCCGAACTCCTGCATGACGGCCTGGGTTTTTTCTTCAAAGCCCACTTCGCTGGCGGCAACCATCGATTCCACTTCGTGCAGTGGGGGCAGGGCCTGAGTGTCTTTCATGTTGAACAGCTCGAGAAATTCATGAGTCGTGCCGTAGACCATGGGCTTGCCGGGCAGGTCGCTGCGGCCGGCAATGCGCACCAGGCGTTTTTCCATCAGATTGCGCAGCACGTAGCCGCTGTCGACGCCACGAATCTGGTCGATTTCGTCTTTGGTGACGGGTTGCTTGTAGGCTGTCACCGCCAGCACTTCCATGGTCGCGGTGGACAGGCGCAGCGGCTGCGTTTTCACCATCCTGCGCAGAACCGCGGCCATGTGCGCCTTGGTGCGCAGCTGAAAGCCCAGGCTGACTTCAGCGATTTCGATGCCGCGATGGTCTTTGCCGTACTCGGCGCGCAGCTTGGCCATCAGCACGCGGTAAGCCGAAAGCGGAGTCTCGGGGTTAATCGTGGCGCGCAGCTTGGGCAGGCTGACGGGTTTGTCGGACATGAAAAGAATCGTCTCGATCGAGGCCATGATGTTGGCCTGGTCGGATTCCTCCAGGTCCAGCGGCGTGGCGGGATCGGCGGGGGGCTCGGTGTCGATTGAAGGGTCGAGCAACCCCTCGGTCTTCGCCAGCTCGAGCAGCTGCTCTTCGTCGAAAGGAACGGCTTCGCCCGCGGCTTCCGCGGCAGCTTCAGCAGCTTCGTCGCCAATAACCTCTTCGTCTTCGAACTTATCCATGGACTGCCATCTCCTCGATGCTTTTCGCGTTGTTGTACTGGAAACCTGTCATGAGTGCGGGATCGAGCTCATCGACCGCATCGGTCAAGGTCAGGTAAATCGACCCAAAGGTTTCATTTTGATAAATCTTCAATTTTTTAAGTCGCGCAAGCTCAAGCAGCGCAATGAACGTGGTGATGATTTCGCTGCGGTCGGCTTCTTCAGACATGATGCTGGCGAACTCGGTCAGCTCGCCCACCTTCATGATTTTGGCAATCTGCGCGATACGTTCGGGTATCGAGGTGGATTCGCGAATGATGACTTTGGTGCGGTTGCGCGAACGCTTCAGCACGTCTTGAAAAGCCAACGTCAGGCCGGTCAGGTCCATCTCGCGCCAGACGGTCTGGCGCTCGGGC
>JACQAW010000324.1 GCA_016194725.1 Deltaproteobacteria bacterium | reverse complement strand
GTTCGGAGCTATGCTTTTACGGGTATTGGAACAATATCAGGCAGAAGGAAAAGCGGAACTTGAGAAACATCGGCACAATCGAGGCGTCAGCTCAAAAGCCGCTCCGCGTGTATTTGGGGCGATTGGCACCCGTATCCGACGCAGCTTGGGCTGCTTTGGCTCCATTCGTGGCTCCGAAACGACTCAAGAAGCGTGAGTTTTTCGTGCACGCCGGCGACCCGGCACTGCAGGTCGGGTTTGTCGCTCATGGTCTTCTTGAATCCTATCGTAGCGACGCAGCTGGAAAAGATGCCGTGAAGCGCTTTTGTCCGGAGGGAAGTATTGCGGCCCCGTATATGGACCTGATTTTGGGCCGCGCGTCTACCACGCATCTTCGAGCCCTGGAACCCACTGTTCTGCTCGTATTCAACTATGCCGATTGGGTGGCAGCGATGGAAAAACACATGTGTCTTCAGAAAATCGGACGTTTGATTGCCGAACACGAATTCGTGGAGCGAGAAGAGCGGGAACTCACGTTGCTCATGAAAGACGCACGGGAGCGTCTGAACGATTTCGCTGAAAGACATCCAGGGCTACTTGAGCGTGTACCGGCAAACCGGCTCGCCGCTTATCTGGGCATCAATCCCGTTACTCTGAGTCGCCTGAGATCGACGTGACTGGTTCCAAGTAGGCGCATTTGTTGAAAGTGAATCGCGATCTCCACTGAACCCTAGAACCGGAAGCCCCCGCGCACGCCCGGAACTGGAAGCGTCAAGCTCGTTTCCTTTCCACCAAAGACTGCTGGTGAGAGGAAGAAGTCGTACCAGGCATGGCTGAACATGTTCTTGCGCGGGTCGAAGTTGTTGTGGCTCTCCTCCCAACACCAGAGCAGGCCCGTTATGCCGACGGTGAGCCGGCCGATCCCGCCGTACTGCGTGTGCGCCAGCCCGAACAGGGCCGAGGAGACGAATGCGCCGAGGAACTTCGACGAGAATACGTCGGCGAATGCTGGAAACAGGAAGCCGCGGTAAAGGCCTTCCTCACCGAGGCCGACGAAAGAGTTGAAGACCGCCCGGTCCCACTGGAAAACGCCGGTGAAGCTCTTCGACGCTCCAGCCGCGATGCCGATCACCATCGAGACGATACCCGGGGCCCTCGACGACGTGGGAAAGTACCATCATCCAACCGGCGGCCGCAGGTAGTTATGAGTGGGTTTACAAGCGTGGCACCGCGCGATCACAAGCGAAATTGGCGAGGGAACGGTCTATACTGGAAACATGCACCCGTTCACCCATGCAGCAGCCGGCTGGCTCATTGCGCAACCTGGCGGCAGCCTTCGCGACCGCAAATTAATAACTGCGGCTGCAGTTATTCCCGATGTCGATGGCTTGGCGATTCTGGGCGGCGGCGACGCCTATTCGCGCTTGCACCACACGTTCGGACACAATCTATGGGCTGGAGCGGCCTTTGCGGTTTTTACGTTTGTAGTCGCACGCAGGCGCTTCAATACAGCTGTTCTTTCTTTCGTTGCATTCAATTCCCATATCGTGGGCGACTTGCTCGGAAGTGGGGAGGATTGGCCGATTCCTTACTTCTGGCCCGTTTCGAGTCGGCCCTATTCCTTCGTGCCACCGTTCCAATGGGAGCTTGTCAGCTGGCAGAACATCCTGATTACGGTGATTTTGATCGGCGCGATCGTGAGAATTGGCTACAAACGGGGACGGACCATCGTGGAATGCGTCTCCCCCTCTGCTGACCGCTCGATATGTGCTGCAATCCAATCGCGTCTTGCCTGACCCATTCGAAGAATACCGCCTAGGCGGCGATCTTGGCGGTCGGCGTCGCGTCCGGCTTCACGAGGCTCAGCGCGAGCGCACCAAGCTCTGAAAGCTCGGCCTCGGTCACTGGCTTGGCGAACGTGCGCGCGAGTACGCGCGCGATGCCGACAGACGAGAGCAGCGAAATCGCGAATACTGCCAGCGCCACGAAAAACGCGACGTAAAGGAAATTATGCCCGCAGAATGAGAGTCAGCTTTTCCTGCGTACGACGCGAGTGCCGCTGAGGCTCGCGAATAGTTGTCGAGCGTAACGAAGATCGCTCCGGCGACCTGCGCATGGGCCATGGTCGAGCATGACCTAGTGGCCGCGAATGAGGTAAATTTTCTGGCTGAGACGGCGAATGCCGGGATTAAAGCGTCTACCGTCAGTTGGCCGGAGCGCAGATTGGATCCGGGCTGTTGTCCACTCTCAGATGGCAGGAGGTCTGATACGCTTCGCTCGGCGTAGCGTTGTACCAGCACGTCAAATCGGGGCCGCCGATCTCGATGCTGGCCATGCTCAGGAAGCTGAGAAGATCATCCGCCGTCCCGACTCGGTGGTAGCGGATCATCAGATTTCCATTGTCCCAAACCTGAAGCTCGACGTTTTCCGAAAGAGGCCTGCGGAGGACCCCCTTCGTATAGAGAAAGCGGCCGACTTCGTCCCGGCGCACGGGGCCTTGCGGCGAAGTCCGGTGCCACAGCAGAGTCGCGCAACAATATGTGGGGTTGGATTCCTCTGCCGAGACAACGGAACAAAGGGCCAATGAGAACGCCAGAACCAATGTTATTTTTTTCACACGAAACCTATAACCGGAAATTCGCCATTTTCCAAGTTTTTGCTCCTGGAGCCAGACTTGATATCGCCAATAGATTCGATGGCGCTCAGTTGCGTCCCGCGAAGCAGTTGGTCAATCCTGTCCGTCGGTAAGAGATGAGTTCCGTAAACGGACGATTCCTGTTTAATCCCGTCGGAGCCGCTACCTCAACGCATTGCGCCTTGGAATAAATAAGTGTAATTTATTTTATGTTTTTCGATCAGTGCTTAAGAATGCGCCGCGCTGATAGCGGGCGCTTTCCGGATCGCTTGGGTCCAAAGACGGCGATTGGGTGGTTCTTCGACTTTGCAGGCCAGCATAGATCAGAGGCAAGACCAGGAGTGTCGCTACTGTCGCTGAAGCCAGGCCGCCAATCACCGCGCGAGCCAGCGGCGCCGTCTGCTGCCCGCCTTCGCCCAGCCCGAGCGCCATGGGAATCATTCCGGCGATCATCGCAAGGCTGGTCATCAGAATGGGGCGAAGCCTGCCCTTTGCGCCCTCCAGCGCGGCTTTCATGGAATCGCGCGTCTGAAGACGGCTTCGTTCGGCAAAGGTAACGAGCAGGATCGCATTGGCCACCGCTACGCCAATAGCCATGATGGCCCCCATGAACGATTCGATGTTAAGCGTGGTTCCTGTCAACAGAAGCGAGAGTCCTACGCCGCTTAACACCGCTGGAACCGTCGAAAGGACCGCGAGCGAAAGCGTTGGCGACTCAAAGTTGGCGGACAAGAGCAAAAAGATCACAATGACCGCAAGGAAAAGGCCAACCAGCAGCCCCTGAAACATCTCCGAAAGTATCGCGATCTGACCGCGCAGATGGACTTCGACACCTTTGGGCTTGTCCTTTTCGAGCTCTTTGAGTTTCTTCTCAATCGCCTTTACCGCATGACCGAGATCCTTGTCGTGAAGATTTGAGATCAACGTTACCATGCGCTGCATATTGTAGCGGTCATACTCGCCAACCTGCGTGGTTGGCGTGATTTTCGCGTAATGCTTCAGCGATCTCGCATCACCGCTCATTGCGGTTATCGGAAGGTTATCCAATTCCTCGGTTGACGAAATTTGATTCTGAGGCACCTGGACCTGGACCTGGTAATTGATGCCGTTTTTGGGGTCGCGCCAATAGTTTTGAACGATGAATCGACTGGAAGACGTCGCCGGTACGATGGCTTGGCCGATTTGGGAGATGGTCAGCCCCTTGTACCCGGCTTCTCGTCTATCGACATCAATTGAAATCGCGGGATAGTCGAGCCGCTGACCAAACTGAAGATCTCTGAGGAAGGGGAGTGTAGCCAAGGCACTGCGAATTTTTTCGGCATACTCGCGGATTGATCTGTCGGAAGAAAATTTTCCGATACGCGCAACATTCAGGATAGACATCCTCGTCCATCGTTCTTGATCGCGGTAAGCTGCATCAACTCGATCCTGACACTCCATGTACGACTGATAATCGGCCATGAGCATG
>JACQAW010000303.1 GCA_016194725.1 Deltaproteobacteria bacterium | reverse complement strand
GTGCGCAACAGACGCTGGGCAACGATGGTGTTGACGGCTGACGTGACTAGAAACGCTTCGATCCCCATGTTCATCAACCTGACGACCGTGCTGGGCGCGTCGTTGGTATGCATAGTGGACAACACCAAGTGGCCCGTAAGCGCCGCTTGAATAGCGACCTCAGCCGTTTCGTAATCGCGTATCTCGCCGACCAGTATCGTGTCCGGGTCCTGGCGCAAAAGCGTACGCAATACCGCGGCGAATGTCAGACCGATGTCTTTATTCACCTGCACCTGATTGACACCTTCAAGGTTGTATTCGACGGGGTCTTCGGCGGTCGAGAGATTATCGGTAATCACGTTAACTTCGGCGAGGGCCGAGTAAAGGGTCGTCGTTTTCCCACTACCCGTGGGACCCGTGACCAGCACCATACCATTGGGCTGGGAGACCCCTTTCTTGAAAAGGGTCAGGGCCTGCGCCTCGAAACCTAGCTTCATCAGATTCAAATTCAGATTGCCCTTGGCAAGCATACGAAGCACGGCTTTTTCGCCAAAAAGGCAGGGCATGGTCGAGACGCGGAAATCGACCTCGCCGCTTCCTACTTTGATTTTGATTCGACCGTCCTGGGGTAATCTTGATTCCGAGATATCGAGCTTGCTCATGATCTTGATGCGGGCGATGAGCGGACGTCGCATTTCCTGGGGAATCGCGGTGATTTCCTGAAGGACGCCGTCGATTCGCATACGCACTCGCGAGGAATGCTCGTAGGCTTCGATATGCACATCAGACGCGTTACGGCGGATACATTCGACGAGAATCGTGTTCACCAAGCTGATGACAGGTGCGTCTTTGTCGGTCGCTGCTCCTGCATCGACCTGGATCGCGACATTCCTATTGATGTCCTCGCTGAATTCCTTTCCATCGCTGCTTTTCTGGAAAACATTGACGGCTTCAGCCATCTGCGACGAACCGGTGTAATACTTGTTTAGCGCCGCCTCCATCGCGCTGAAGCTCGTAAGAACAGCCTCCACGTTTGATTTCGTGCGGAACTTGATGTCTTCGAGCATCATGAGCTGAGTCGGATCGGCGATTGCACAGACCAGCACGCCCTTGTTTTTCTGGATAGGCACCACCTGATGCTTGCGGGCTACATCGGCGGGCACGAGCTTGATTATTTCGGGATTGATCTCATACTTCATGAGATTAATGGCCGGCAGCCCGTATTTCTGGCTCAGGTACTGGAGCAGCTTCGCTTCGGCGAGGTATTTCTTATTTATGAGAAAGGTAATGGCATTCTCGCCGCGAATCTTGTTCGCGTCGACCGCCTCCTGGTGCTGTTGAGGCGAAACGATTTTATCTTTGAGTAACGTATCTGCCAACGCCCGTGACATCTTTGCTTCTTCCCTGAAATAGTGGTGACGCACAAAATGGCTGATGAAGCCCGATTTTGTCGCCACCAGGTACAAAACGCGTCTTGCGCTTAATTTAAAGCGTAGAGTTCGTGACAATTTTTGTCAACGCTGCGCGATGCTGCGCGAATGCTAGTAGAGGCACCGGGCGGCAGATTCTGCCACGTAAGTCGACTTCCGAAATGGTCGCGTCCACCCTGACGGCGCCATTCCAGCTTAAGCCTGGGCTTTCGGGTTTGAAATAACCTGAACCTGGCCGAACCTGGGGGCCGATATCGGTATTGCTGCGGCTGGTTTTTTTACGCAATCCAGAGGCGGCTTTTTTCAAATCGCCGGATGCCGTCCTGGTCGACCTTCGCAAACTCCAGCCAGATCGAAAATGAGGCGGATGCCTGGAGCCGCAGCATTCCCATTCCGGTACGCCGCCGGCGGCGCCCCACTAGAGCCGCCGTACCTTTCGAGCGTTCGCCATAGTTCAGATCATAGAGGAAAATCAGGGCCCTGTCATACAGCGCCCCTATTTCCCGCCACACCACAGAGCTTGCGGATTTCGACAGCGGCGACAAACACCAGACAATCAGCAGCGGCAATGAATCATTGAACCGCGCCCCCTTGAACCGCGATGGCAGGAGTCTCTCGAGGGCCGCCGACTTGCGCTTGTCGCGCCCCCAGATCTTTACGCCACGGACGCTGCCGGCACTCTCATGCCGCTCCAGAATGCCTGCAAGCACGCCGCGTGCCGCGCCACCCGTGCCCACGATCAGGACATCCAGCGCTTCCATGCCCGGAAGCCATCTGCCCACATCGCACCATATGCCCTGAGCATCCGTGTTCGCCGAATATACCCGCCCGTTGTCGAAAATCAGTGTATTCGCCGCACGCACGCGCTTCGCGCAATTTCCAAAAAAACCCGCAACAGGGCCGCCATGCTTCGCGGCATATTCGAAGGCCCATTCTTTATGCGGAATCGTGACGTTCAGACCAAGGTAGCCTTGTTCCCGCAGACCATCGAGAAAAACGAAGAATGCGGCTCTGCCTGCCGCTGGATCAAAGGGCAATACGTCATAGGCGCCTTTGAGCTCCGAAATCCGTAAAAACCCCCGATGAAGCCCCGGTGATTTTGTGTGCCTCAGCGGATAACCGGTAATTCCAAGTTTCAACATTTTATATTTTCGAGAATCTTCCTGACGGCTTCGACATCCGTCCGAATCTGCTTTACGAGATTTTCCACGCCGTCAAAACGAATTTCGTCGCGCAGACGCTCCACCATTCGCACTTCAAGCACTTCGCCATAGATGTCGCGCTCGAAGTCGAAAAGATGGGTTTCGACCGCCACGGGAACCTCGGAGTCCTTGTTGAAAGTGGGCTGGCGCCCGACGTTGGTCACGCTTTTGAAAACCTCGCCCTTAAACTTGGCAAGCGTGGCGTATACGCCTTCCTTGACCCGGAGCTTGCTATCGGTCTTCACGTTCGCGGTCGCAAAGCCTATTTTATGGCCGCGGCCATTGCCCCGAACAACCACTCCCCGATAAAAAAACTCCCGCCCAAGCAGCTTGTTGGCCGAAGTAACGTCCCCCGCCTTCAGATGAGCGCGGATGCGGGAGCTGGAACATATTTCGCCATCGATTTTTAGCGGCTTGGCCACGTGCAGCTCTACGCCTTCAGCCTGACAAAAGCCCCGCAACATATCCAGCGTGCCCGACCGATTCTTTCCAAAGCCAAAATCATAGCCAACGTAAATCGCGTGCGCCGAAAGCCGTTTGACAAGAATGTCGCTGAAGAATTTTTCGGGAGTGATGGTCGAAAACTTGCGGCTGAACGGCTGCTCGACGACAACATCAACCCCGATTTCCGCGAGCAGATCCAGCTTCTCATCGTAAGTATTGATGAGCTGTAGCTCCTCATCCGGCGTAAGCGCAAGATGAGGGTGCGGACGAAAGGTATAAACCACCGAGGTACCCTTCTGTGCACGGGCCCGCTTGATCACGGATTCAATGATCTGCCGATGCCCCAGATGCAAGCCGTCATAGTTGCCGATCGTCAGAATCGGACAGGGAAAGGCCTGATTTACTTCTTCGTAACCGTGAAATATCTGCATGGATTTATTTGAACTTGAACCCGCATTGCTCGATCTCGGAATCGACGCGGTCGAAGGGGTAGTTTTTGCAGGCACCCGGACGCAGATCGCCGTAGATACGACAGTAAGGAAGGCTTTGTGAATCGTGTCCCAGAAAAGGACAATTGTACAAAAGCTTGCAGCACGCGCCGCAGCGGTGGCAATCGCCGTCGCGATTTACCGCGATATTCTGGCGAACATATTTTCCATGAAACATCGCAAAATAGGCGCGCCGGGATTTTCGCAAAAACTGGGAGAAGAAAGTATTTTTCCGCATCGCATGTTCCGGGATGCCCAGAAAACTCGGCATCGGAACCCGCTCAGCGTCAGCATTTTGAGACATATGACACCTATCATTGCTAAGTTTGTTCCGGAAAATCAAATGATATCAGTCTGTTTTGAAATTCATATGTAATTTCAGGTAGTTCGGTTATATTGCCTCTCAGCATGAGAACGCGCCCCTTCCTTCTTCGCATACTGCTTTGCCTGCTGGTGTCATTCGTGCCGCTCTCCGAAATAAATAACCGTCTTTACGATTTTCGGCTGGGGTTGAACGGCAGGTCCTCGCCTCCATCAAATATCGTGTTGATCGATATCGAAGGACGTGAGTTCCAGCAACTGCGCGAAAGGCTGGGCCAGCGGCTCTCTTTTGGCAACACGAGCCCCGTTCGCATGGAACAGCTTTCAGACGTGCGCGACCTGTTCTTCTGGGACCCTCAGATTTACTCGCGCTTTCTTGAAGTCGCGCAGAGCCATCATCCCAGCGCCATAGTCTTCACTCTCTATTTCCCAAAGGGCGCCGTCGAGCAAGGGCAACCGAACAAATCGGTGGACTGGATGGGCATCCTGCAGCTTCGCGCCCGCTCAACCCGGGTTCTCTGGTCCTCGCAGTTCGACGTCGAAGGAAATTTTTTGCGTCCTGCCGACGAGCTGGCCGCGATCGCGAACTATGGTTTCAATAATCTTTGGCCCGATCGGGACGGTGTGGTTCGCCGGCTGCCGCTGATCTCGGACAACCATGCGTCGCTGGCACTGGCGACGAATTACGTTTTGGGCGAAGACCTTGCTTCCTACAAACTTCCCGAGACCAGTCACCTGATCAACTACATCGGGCCGGCAGGCAGCTTCAAGGTTTGCCATTTCAGCGACTTCATCGACGGCGGCCAAATCGTGGCCGACCATTGCGGCGACATGACGGGCAAGGTGCTGGTCGTCGGCAAAGATATTTTGCGCCTGGGTGTGGGTACGGGCTTTCGCACCCCGATGGGCGAAATGAGTCGCGCCGAGGTGATTGCGAATTCAGTGCTGACGTTACAGGAATATCGCTTCATCAAGGAGCTCGAGTCGGTTCCCCATCTCTTTCTGCGCCTGATGTTCATCCTGGTCAGTGCGACTTTCGTGCTGTTTTATCCCATTCTTCTGGGCACGATACTTACGGTGGGCTTCGGCCTAATCGTGCTGGGCCCGGTATATCAGGCATTGCTGGTAATGGCCGGCATGCATATTCCCGAAGCCAACGATGCTGCCGCCATACTTTCGACATACCTGGTCTTTACCGGCTTCAAGGTCGCCTATCAGGAAACGTTGCAGTGGAAAGCCCTGAAGCAAACACAAGTTCTGCGCGAGGTCGACAAGCTGAAAACGAACTTCCTGTCGCTGTTCAGCCATGATCTGAAAACACCAATCGCGAAAATTCAGGGCATGGTCGAGCTGCTGCTGCGCGAGGGCGGCCTTAAAGAAAGCCAGATTCAGCACCTCAGGGCCGTGCTCAAGAGCAACAACGAGCTCAAGGACTATATTGTTTCCATTCTGAATCTTTCCCGCATCGAGACAAATAAACTGCAGCTCAACAAGAAATCAAACGACATCAACCAGGCTGATCAGAAGCAGATCGCGATTTTCCGCGAGCTTGAGCCGATGTTCTCAGTAGAGTACGATGAGGAGCTGATTCGCCAGGTGACCACCAATCTGCTCGACAACGCCATCAAATACAGCCCCGAGGGCAGCAACGTGAAAATACGCTCCTACGAGGCCAATAATGCGGTCTGGGTCGAGGTGAGCGACAATGGCCCTGGAATTCGCAGCGACGACCTGGGTAAAATATTCAAAAAATTCAGCCGCCTGGGCGATCCCATGTCCGAGAAGGTTAAAGGCACGGGCCTTGGCCTTTATCTGTCCAAATATTTCATCGAAATGCATGGTGGCAGTATCCAGGTACGTTCGCCTAGTGATTCGAGCACCAGAACCGGCACCGCATTCACGTTTTCACTGCCGATATCGTAAAGCCGTGGTAATTAAGTAAAATGGCTGCACAAGCGAGTTTCCGGGTACTGGTGGTCGACGACGAAAAGGAATTGCGGGAATCTGTCTCGGACATTCTTCGCCGGCTCGGACACCATGAGGTGCACGAGGCTGCCGATGGTCAGGAAGCGATCGACAAGGTAACCACCGGCAACTACCAGATGGTGGTTCTTGACGTGAACATGCCCAAGAAATCGGGGCTGGAGGTACTCAAGGAAATACGCGATCACGACCCATCCATAATCGTGCTCATCATCACCGCCCACGGCCGGCTGCAAGACGCCGTCGAGGCCATCCGCCTTGGCGCCTTCAACTACGTTGAAAAGCCCATTCAGGAAAAAGACATCCTTGGGCTCGTGGAAAAAGCGCGCGACGCGCACCGGATGGTCGAGGAAATCGGCTTTTCCTCGCCAACGCTGCTGCTCGACGACGGCGAGGAGTTTATCGGCCGCTCGAACCAGATGAGATCCGTTTTCCAACTTATCCACAAGTTGACGAATGTGGCCACAAGCGTGCTGATTCGCGGCGAAAACGGCACCGGCAAGGAGCTCGTTGCCAAGGCCATTCATTTCAACTCGTTACGCAAGGACAAGAAGTTCGTGGCGGTCAACTGCGGCGCCATTCCCGAAAACCTGATCGAGAGCGAGTTTTTCGGCCATGAAAAAGGCGCGTTTACCGGCGCTGAACAACGCCACATCGGCAAATTTCAATACGCCGAAGGCGGCACCCTGTTTCTTGACGAGATTGGCGACATTTCGGCCAGCATGCAGGTAAAACTGCTGCGCGTGCTGCAGGAACGCAAGTTCACCCCGGTAGGCAGCAACCGCGAAATCAAAACAGATGTGCGCATCATCGCCGCCACTAACCGCAATCTGGAAAAGATGGTCGCCGAAGAAACCTTTCGCCAGGATTTGTTTTACCGCCTCAATGTCATGCCTATTTATCTGCCACCGCTCCGTGAGCGCGTCGACGACATCAAGCCCCTGGTGGAAAACTTCATTGAAAAATTCAACCGCCTGCATGGCAAAAGCACGGTAATCAAGGGCATCAAGGAAGACGCGTTGAATGCGCTCAGAAACTACACCTGGCCCGGCAACATCCGTGAGCTGGAAAACGCCATCGAACGCGCGTTCGTACTCGAAGGCAGCACCACGATAACCCAGGAGTCCCTGCCCGAGGTGCTCAAGACCAAGACCGAGCTGCCAACGGGCATTTTCCGGTCGACGATCGACTTTCAGCGCCAGAAGGAGGAATTCGAGAAGCAGTTCATCATCAATGCTCTGCGAATGTTCAACGGGCGCATCAATCAAACCGTGGCGCACGCCGGGATTCCGAAAAACACCTTACTGCGGAAGATGCGCAAATACGGGATCAACCCCAAAGACTATGGCTCAACCGATGCCGAGTTACAGGAACAGGATTAGTCCATTCCCATGCTTGGCGCATCGCATAAACAATGCTCACCGAACTCTGATCCACTTAATTTGAATTGGATGCTAGAATTGCACTCAGCGATCGTTCCTGCGGCAGCGAAAATCCGCATGCAGCTCTCGCGTTGACTGTCTCATTTTTACCAAGGAGGTACTTATGCGTAACACCCGGGTCATCTCAATTGCGAATCAAAAAGGCGGCGTCGGCAAAACCACGACCTGCGTGAATCTTGCCGCCGCACTAGTCGAGCAAGGCAAGAAAGTTCTTTTGATCGATAACGACCCGCAAGCCAATCTTACCTCCTATCTCGAAACCCACGGCGCTGCTGACGCGACGAAGTCGACCTGCGACGAGCTTTATCTGGCTAAACGTGCACCCTCTCTCGAAGAGGCGAAAGAACGCTTTCTGAGAAGTTATCAAATAAGCCTTGATTATATCGCCGCCGATAAGGAACTTGCCGGCGTCGAATACTATCTTTACACCCGTACTGACCGCGAGAAGACGCTGAGAAACAATCTGGTCTGGGCCAAGCAGATCGCGGGAATTCTGCCGACCCAAGTGGATAATCGAAAAAAGCTGACGTGCGAAGTACTCACCCTGCTGGGACAACATTTTCCAGGCGACCTTCTTGCGAGTCGTATTCGCGACAATTCAAAACTTGCCGAAAGCACCGGCCACGGCAAGACCATCTTCAAATACGCCCCAACCAGTCATGGTGCCGACGACTATCGTTCGCTGGCCGATGAGGTATCTGCTAAATGAGCCCTGCTGCTTCTCGCAAGACCAAGCTGGGGCGTAACCCTTTCGACAAGGGCACCGCGGCGCCCAGGTCAGCGGCCCCGAAAAAAATTGCCGCGGCTTCAAAAAAAAAGCCACGCAAGCCCCAAGAACGGATTTACCGCCGCAAGAAGGGTTCGGGCTTTTCCCACTATTTCACAGAGTTCACGCACTACTGGATTCCACGAGCGAAAGCCTGCGCCTATATGCGCGCCGTAAAATTTTTCGCTAAAAGAGCGGCGTAATCGGCTGCTGGCGGCCCGACCCCGCTCGAAGTACAAGGTAAAAAAAGGCCTGCATGGAAACTCCATGCAGGCCTTTTTTCCTTCAAATACCAATCGAATTACTGCAGGAAAAGCATTTCGCGATACTTCGGCAAAGGCCAATACTGGTCGCTGACGATATCTTCAAGGCGGTCGCTGACCAGACGAATCTCGCCCATGAGCGGCAGAACTTCGCACGCCAGGGTCTGCGCCTTTTCAGTTTCATGATTCTGTCCGGCCACGCGAGCCAGCAGCGAGTTCAGGTCTTTGCGCTTCGACAGCAGCTCGCCGATTCCCTGGGTCACCGTCGTCAACCGTGCCGTCTGCTCCGAAACATCCGCGCTGCGGGCAACTTCCGAAACCGCTTTGATGGAACTCGCGACTTCCTTTTGCTCCTGCATCGCAGCCGGAACGATAAGAGTATCGACCATGCTGGCCAGGGTTTCAGCTTCAATTGTCAGCTTTTTCACGTAACGCTCGATCATGACGTGATGCCGGGAATGAATTTCAGCATCTGAAAGAATTCCCATGCCGGTGAAAAGCTTTTTCGAGGCCGCTGTAAGCAGCTGCTCGATTGCTTCAGGTGCCTTCTTAAGATTAGGCAGACCACGACGTTCAGCTTCTTTGACCCATTCGTCCGAATAGTTGTTGCCCTCGAAGCGAATGTTGCGAGTTTCGACAATCGCCGCCTTGACGACTTCCAGAATCGCCACATCCAGCTGCTTGCCTGCCTTCAGGCGGGTTTTGAGCTGCTCGGTAACCTCACTCATGGACTCGGCTACTGCCGAGTTCACGACCGTCATGGGGAACGAGATTGGCATGCTCGAACCCACGGCACGGAATTCAAACTTGTTTCCGGTAAAAGCAAACGGCGAGGTGCGATTACGGTCGGTGTTGTCTTTCGAAATCATTGGAATCTTGGAAACACCCAGGCTAATTACCGCGGCTTCCGGATTCTTCTCGATGTTCGTGCCCGTCTCCAACTTGTTGCAGATTTCGGTGAGCTGCTGGCCCAGGAAAATCGAAATGATGGCAGGCGGTGCTTCGTTGGCGCCCAGGCGATGGTCGTTGCCTGGCATCGCGATAGCGGCACGCATCAGGCCGGCATGGCGGTACACACCGCGCATGGTTGCCGCCAGCATGATTAGAAAGCGCAGGTTCTGGTGCGGGGTCCTGCCCGGTTCGAGCAGATTGGCCTCTTCGCCGTTGTCGGTAGTAACCGCCAAGGACCAGTTGTTGTGCTTGCCGCTGCCATTTACGCCGGCAAATGGCTTCTCGTGCAACAGATTGGCGAAGTTGTGGCGGGCTGCAACCTGCCGCAATACCTCCATCACCAGCTGGTTGTGATCGGCCGCCACGTTTGCTTCTTCAAAAATTGGCGCCATTTCATACTGGCTTGGCGCGACTTCGTTGTGGCGAGTCTTGGCCGGCACGCCCAGCTTATAGAGCTCGAACTCCACTTCCTGCATGAAGGCCAACACGCGAGGCGAGATGCTGCCGAAGTAATGATCTTCAAGCTGCTGACCGCGCGGTGGCTGACCGCCCACAAGAGCACGGCCCGTCATGACCAGGTCCGGACGCAGGTTATAGAAAGCACGATCTACAAGAAAATATTCCTGCTCGACGCCCACCGTAGGCACGACACGTTTCGCATTCTTCTCGCCAATCGTGTGCAGAAGCTCGAGTGCATTCTTGTTGAGCACTTCCATCGAACGCAAAAGCGGCGCTTTTTCGTCCAGGGCGTCGCCATGGTATGAAATGAATACCGACGGAATGCACATGGTCTTGCCGTTGGCGCTTTCCATTATGAAAATCGGGCTCGAGGGGTCCCAGGCGGTATAGCCGCGCGCTTCAAAGGTCGTTCGCATGCCACCGCTCGGAAAGCTCGAGGCATCCGGCTCGCTCTGGATCAGCTGGCCACCCGTGAATTTTTCAACCGCTTTATTGTCGTCCATCGATAGGAATGAATCGTGCTTTTCAGCAGTCGTGCCCGTTTGCGGCTGGAACCAATGGCAAAAATGAGTCACGCCGTTTTCAATTGTCCAATCCTTGATCAGATGCGCGATGGTGT
>JACQAW010000299.1 GCA_016194725.1 Deltaproteobacteria bacterium | reverse complement strand
GCATCATTTGAAATGAGAATTATGTCGGAAGACTCATTGATCTGATCGTCCGGCCTTTCCGGTAATGAGGGTGCTGCCGGCGAATAATCATATCTGGCACATTATGTAACTCGATATGGTTCTACTTAACCTGGATAATGAACGTAAGAACGAAAAGAGGACTGAAAATGAAACTTGGTAAATCGATGCTGCTGCTGGGCTTGCTTTTGGGTTCGAGTATCGCCCAGGCCGATGGTTACTCGGACTATGTCGGCTCATTTGAAAAGATGGACCTCGGGCAGCTGGAAAGCGCGAGAAAAACCGCGATCAGCGACGCCGCGATTTTCAAGGATATGCTGGATAAGATTATCGTGCAGCTTCGCGCTCTTGATGACGTCTACAGTGATTACGGTGAACGTTGTTCCGGTTTTTCGGGAAAAACCACCGCGATCTATTCCGCCGCGTTCCTCAAAATCGAAAATAACATGAATGAACTGCCCCACTATGCCAACATGCTGAGCCGGTTCGAGCGGGCTGGCGCCTTCCCGCAGCTGCTCTCCAAGCTTGCGGACAATGAGAAATCCGTCTCCTGCAATCTCTACTTTTGGAAGAAAATCTCGATCGAGTTGGCGGCCTCATCCAGGTATGTGCAGCAACGAGCAAACCAAAATCTGGAGCTGGCCAGATTGGCGGTGCTGCGCCAGGAGATTCTGCTGACGAATGAAGCGGTGAAGGCTCAACAGGAAACTCTGAAAATCAAACGAAACGAGCTTGCTTCACTGCAGTCAGTGGAGAACGGGTTTCGGTACGCGAAAACGGTGACGCCGCTTCAGATGCAGGCCCGGCCCGGGGCTAGCTCCACGGCGGACGCTCGCGCGGTGCCGATTCAGTAGGCTCGCACGGGTGGAGCGGAGTACCGAAGCCGTCCGCACGAGATTTTCGGGCGTCCTGGCGTACGGGCAGGACGTCAGCAGGAAGGCCGTGACATGAAATCCCTCGAGCGCGCGCCGTCTGCCGCGAGCGCAACCGCCGGAACCTCCGGAAAGCGTTCCGCGAACTGAGGCGGCTCAGTCGGCGCGAACAATTCCCCGCGTTGTTTCAAGCAACCCCACCGCGCGCTCAATACGCCGCGTATCCTGGTTTTCGTTGCAGTAGCTCACCCGCAACGATTTGCTCTCGAAGCGCCAGCCAGCCGCCGAAGGGCAGCGGCCCGCGGTGCCGGCCGCAAGCTTGAGGTCATCGCGCAGCGTTTCCATCAACAGCCCCACCGTGTTTTCCTCGCCATAGGAAAGATGGCTGCCGTCTTCATCGAGCATCACGACCATATACGTCCACTCGGGGTGCTCATGTGGCGTGAGGCGATATATCTGGATACTTTTTTCCGGGGTTCCAATTTCAGCCACCGGCGCGCCCCAGTCGAGCTGCTGGGTGACGGGTGGATTTTTTTTCCCCTTCTTCTTAGGTGCCTTGGGCGAGGCCAGCGCCAGGGACAAGCTAAGGGCCCAAATCAATGGAAGAATCAACACGATGCGGGTTATGGCGGTTGTCATGCCCAGTGTATCGGGTGATTTTGAGCTTTTCTGTAGAACTATCGCCGTCAGCGCTCTTCGAGCGAAAATTTGAACGGAATCTTCACGACGAGCCTCGAAGCCCCGCTTTTGAATGGCGGAAAGCGCCAGGAGCGCACATTTTCGAGCGCCGCCCCATCCAGAACGGGATAACCCGAGCTCTTTTCCAGCACGGCCTGCTCAAGCACCCCTCGGTCCGAAACCACGACGCGAATGACGCTGCGGCCTTGCTCACTTCGCGTCTTGGCCAGCCTCGGATAATTCGGCGCCTCGTTGTGCGCGCGGACCCACTGAATGTATTCCAACACCGACAAAACCTGCGTGCCGCCGCCCAGATCGCTGGTAACCGTGGCGTCGCGCGGTGATTTTGCCGGTTCTGGTACTGCTTGCGGAGCAGCGGTCGCGGCAACGCCCGGCGCCGACTCAGCTGCAGGCTCGGAAGCCGGAGCCCCAACCGGCAGGGCGACCGGAGTCTGGGGCGCGGACAACTTCTTTTTTCCCACCTCGATCATCCCGACGTCAAGGTCAAGGGCCCGAGCCGCATCGTCGCTTGGCTTCCACTCTCGGCACTCACCCAGATATGCCAGCATCCCGGCCGCCGCCAAGCCATGCACAACGACCGAAAGAGCCAGGCCGCGCTTCACAGCGTTGCCGATCCCAGCGTATAACCCAGCCAGTAGCCGCGCCCCGCATAGGGAAAACCCGGATTTTCAAACGCACTGACGTCAAACAGATTGGTGACTTTGAAAAAAAACACGCCACCGAGCGCCTGCGCGTCCAGGCGCAAAATAGTTTGAATAAACGGGTCCACCGTCGAGACTCCGGTGGAAGAGACGAAACGTTTTCCGGTGAACTGCTCCTGCACGGTCACGCCAACGGCCTGCGTGACGAGATAGCTTGCCGCGGCCCAGCCCTCGAGCCGAGGCTTGTAGGGCATCTCGTGGCCGGTGGCCCGGTCCCAGGCGCGAGTCAGCGTAACCGACCCGCGCAATGCGAGCGCCTCGAGCGGAAACAGCTGGCCGTCGAGCGTATAGCCCACGACTGACACCGACGATAGATTCACGAACCTGGCGCTGGTGTCAGAGACAAAAGTAAAGGTGGAGCGGTTACGGACCAGATCATAAAAGGCACTGCCATAAACCGTGTACTTGGGCTTGCGCCGGTCGAAACTCAGCGACACGATGCTGTCGCGCTGCACGTGCAGGTCGGGGTTGGGCAGCACGGTAAGCCCGCCATTGGTAAAGCCGCCCACGGCGGTGATGGCGGGATAGGAATGAGACAGGCCGTAGGAAAGCGATACGTCGTTGTCGGCATCCGGCTGATAAATCATGCTCATTGAGCCGTCTGCGGTGCTCGGAAAAATCGAGTTAGCCTCCTGGCGCGCCAGCGGCACGAATCGAAATTTCCCGACATCGACGGACACCGTGGCGGTAGCCCCGAACAGGTTGCGGTTGAAGATGCCTTCGTCGGTGCGCAGGTAATCGAACTGGTTGTCGAGCGCGAACGTGAAACTCGTCGAGTCGTTGCGATGAACAAAGCCCGCCTGCGCGTAATTGCCCACGGAGCGCGAATCGGTGGTGACGCCGGAGTCGATTTGACCTGCACTAGGCCCCTCTGTCGCGGTTCGCGCATAACCCACGGCGGCTTTTGCGAACAAGCCGTCGTGCGTTCCCAACAGATGCGGGCCGTGGTAGCGCGCGCCCGTGAGGTTAAAAGTATCTTTTTGGTGCTGCCGGGTTGGTGCGAGCAGCGAGCCGGGATTGGTGCGGTTGGAGTTTGAGGCGAACTCGAGCGCCTCGAATGTCGCCTCGTTGTCCAGGTGCCAGCGGTATTTGGCCAGGCCCCCCAGCCCCACCGCATCATTGTTGGCGCGCGTTTCATCGCCACCGGTGAGCGGGTTGCGAAAAGAATAATCGCCCTTGGTGTTGTAACCGCTGACGCCCGCCACCCAGTCGCGCTTCTCATCGCCACCGCGCAGGCCCACTGTAGTTTCGATCGACTTGCCCGCGCCCACGACCACCGAGCCGATCAAAGGCGTCTCGCCAGCCTTGGGGCTTTTGAGCGTTCTTAAATTAATGCGCCCGCCCGACGCCGGAAGGTTGTCGCTCGTCGGGTCCATGCTGGGATAAAATGGGGAATGGTGCTCGATACTGCTGATGAGCGCGCTGGGAAAAAACGAGAAGTTCACCCCGCGCCCGCTGCTCTCGACCACCGGAATATCGTCAATGCTCACCGCGGTTCCGGCCGAGCCCAGAGCTTTGGAAGTGATTACGGTGGTCGTGCTGCCGAAACCTGAGGTATTTCGCACCAGCACCCCTGGCAGCTTACCCAGGGTTTCACCCAGATAAACGTCGCTGGCCGGCTGCTCGATGACGACGCTGTGGGGGGTGTAGGAAATCTCGTCATGCAGCTTGAGCGCCTTGGCTTTCACGGCAATATCGGGCATCTCGACATCGGACGAAACAGGCGCCGAATCAGCGGCCACCGCGTATCCAGCCAGCGTTCCCAGAAGCAAAAAGATCGAAATGGGCGATATGGACATTTCAAATCTATAGAAAGATCAGGGCATTGTGTCAATTCAAGCCTATGATACAATTTTTTTAATGTCCACGAGCCCACCGCCCATCTTCATCCGCTCGAACGTGCGATTTACGCTGTTCGGGCACGAGTACGTTTTTCCGGCCGAGGGCGTTTCGCTTTTCGGCATCTCGAGTCTGCGCTCGCCGAATTTCGACCCCACCGACATGGTGGGCGAGCAGGTGCGCATCGAGGTCGACGTTCTTTCCAAGGAACCGTTCGCCTTCGCGACCAATGCGTGGCTCACGGCCGAAGCCACAGTGGATAACGTTTATTTGGGCATGAAGTTCAACCTGGGCGAGAAAATACGGTCAAAGCTGGTGCAGGCGATTCAGCTCGAAGGGTACTACCCCACCAACTACATCCGAAAATATCCGCGAATCCCGGCCAAGGATGTCATACCCACCATGCCCCTGCGCGCGATCGTCTCGACCATAGACGACGAGCTGCTCGCCTTTGATATCGCAAACATGTCGCCCAACGGAATTTTGCTGCACACCGAAAATCCCAAAGCCGCCTTTCTCGTACCCAGCGTGCGGGTACAGGCGCAGGTTGAACCGCGTGGCAGCACGATGGCGCCCTTTGACTTCGAGGGCATCGTTTGTCGGATGATGATGGATATGAATCCCGTGACCCGCAATATCAAGAGGTACCTGGGCATCAAGTTCACGCGAATTCCGGAAGAGCAGAAGCAGAATTTTTTGGAGATACTCAAGGCGGTGCTGGAATCCATTCAGCAGTCGGGGATGGCTGGATAAAACGGGGCGAGAGCGGAGCCAGAGCCTCGGTTCGAGACCCCCACATCCACTGGCAATCTTGCCGCCATAGTAATATAACAACAACATGCCAGTACTCCCATTTCTGCTAGGCGCCCTGTGCCTGTTTGCCATCGCCTACCGCTACTACTCCGCCTTCATCGCAGCCAAAGTCCTGGCCCTCGACCCTCACCGCCCCACGCCAGCCACCACATTATATGACGGCAACAACTACTACCCTACCAACCGCTGGGTCCTGTTTGGCCACCACTTCGCGGCCATCACGGGCGCCGGTCCGCTGATTGGCCCCGTCCTGGCCGCCCAGTTCGGCTTTTTGCCGGGCTTTTTGTGGCTGGTCATCGGCGTGACTCTTGGGGGCGCCGTTCACGACTTCGTCATTCTCACCTCGAGCGTGCGCTGCGGCGGCAAGAGCATCGCCGAAATCGCACGCCGCGAAATTGGGCCCGTCGCGGGACTGGTGACGAGCATCGCGATTTTGTTCGTCGTGGTCATCGCGCTGGCTGGTCTGGGTCTGGCCGTTGTCAATGCCTTGAGCGAAAGCGCCTGGGGCTCGTTTACGATCGTGTTCAGCATTCCGCTCGCGCTGCTGATGGGCCTGTATATCTATCGCCTCAAAGGAGGAACTGACCGCGCGGTCAAGCAGGCCACCGTGGTCGGGGTTGCGGCGCTCTTGGGGGCCGTGGTTTTC
>JACQAW010000051.1 GCA_016194725.1 Deltaproteobacteria bacterium | reverse complement strand
TGCAAGAGATCGTTCGGAAACTCGAGATCCGCTTTATCGACTTCGTCGATCAAAAGGACGACCCGGCTCGGAGCCGCGAAAGCCTGGCCCAAGGGACCCAGCCTAATGTATCGCTTGATATCCTTGGCATCGCCCTCTCCAAAGCGAGCATCATAGAGACGTTGAACCGTGTCGTAGAGATAAAGGCCATCCTGCGCGCGGGTCGTGCTCTTGACCGACCAGCTGATCAGCGGAAGCGAAAGGGCGCCGGCGATGGCTTCGGATAGTAGAGTCTTGCCCGTACCGGGCTCGCCCTTGATCAGCAGCGGACGTTCAAGCGCGACCGCGCAGTTGACAGCAGCTTCCAGCGCTCGGTCGGTAAGGTAGCGGTCGGTGCCGCGAAACTGGGTGAACTCGGGTTTCATGTCTGTAGATTAGAAGTCACTCGTGCGATAGTCAATCAGAGGCGATATGAACCTTACCGCACCAGATATCGAAACGGCGCGCCTTCTTCTGCGCCAGATCACGAATGCTGATGCTGCCGCCCTTTTTCAGATTTTCGGCGACGAGGAAGCCATGCGGTACTGGCTCACGCGCGACCTGACCATCGCCCAGACTCACGAACGCATCGAGCGCATGATCCAGCAGTGGCAGGCCCACGGCTTTGGCGACTGGGCGGTCGTCGATAAGAAATCGCGGAAAATGATCGGTTACTGCGGCCTGCATTTTATCAAGGACATGGCCGAAGTAAACTTGGGTTATCTGTTTGCATCGGACAGCTGGGGCAAGGGTTATGCGACCGAAACTGGCAAGCTCGCCGTTCGTTTTGGCTTTGAGCAGGCCGGACTGCGACAGATCGTGGGCGTAACCCGACCGGCCAATCAGGCGTCGATCAAGGTTCTGGAAAAGTGCGGCTTGTCGTTTTGGAAAGAGATCATCTGGAGCGGCGAGCCGCGGGTCGTGTATCTAGCGGGGGAAAAGCCGTGAACTTCAGTATTTCGGCCCTGACGGCCGGCTTTATCTATGGTGTGATGGGCGTGTGGCTCATTCGGTATGCCAAGCGCGAAGCGCACATTCCCAGCGTGGTGTTTGGCGTGGCATTGCTGGTCTATCCCTACTTCATTGAAAACATTTACCTGCTTTGGGGGATCGGGGCGGTAATCTTGGTTTTGGCTTATAAGATGGCGAAAGCTTGATGTTTTTTATTAAGTAAAGAAATGCGTATCTATCGGCAAAGCGATCTGATAGCTTGCACTTGTTAATGTCTACTGTCTTGAAGATCCCTGAGCATGGTGTTCGGTCCTCTTTAAGCTGGTTATACCTAGCCTTAAGGAGGTTTTATGGGTAAAAAATTATACGTTGGTAATCTTCCGTTCGCTGCAACCGAGTCGTCGCTGGAACAGATTTTCGTTCAAGCTGGCAAAGTCGAGTCTGCAAAGGTTATCACCGATCGTGAAACGGGCCGCAGCAAGGGTTTTGGTTTCGTGGAAATGTCCACGGAAGCTGAAGCTACCGACGCTATCGCCAAGTTCAACGGCGCTGATTATGACGGCCGTCCGATGACGGTCAGCGAAGCCAAGCCAATGGTTCCCCGCGAATCACGCGGCGGTTTCGGCGGCGGCGATCGCGGCCGTTACTAAGTCCAAGTTCTCAGTTCTCGTGCGCGCCACACCGGTTTTGGTTGTGGCGCGCTCTTTCTCAATTCTATATTTTCAATACTGCGCTTCCGCCTGTGATTCAAATCCATCGTCCCAAGCGCTCTATTCAGGAGTGCTTTCATGTCCGCTATCATGTCCAATTTTAAAGACCTAATTCTGCCCCCTCAACTGGAGTCCGCCGTTGCGGCCATGGGCTATCAAACGCCCACGCCCATTCAGGCCCAGGCCATTCCGGTCGCGCTCACCAACCGCGACATCATCGGCTGCGCCCAGACCGGCACGGGCAAGACCGCCGCGTTTTGCATTCCCATGATCGCGCGCCTGCTTAAAACGCCGCGCAGGAATTCGCTCATTCTCGTTCCCACCCGCGAGCTCGCGGTGCAGATCGAGGAAGTGCTCGTGAAGCTGACGAAGAGCTGCAAGGAAATGGAAACCGTGCTGATCATCGGCGGCGTGGCCATGAGCCCCCAGGTAAAAGTCCTGTGGAAAAAACCCCGCATCGTCGTGGCTACGCCGGGCCGGCTGCTCGATCACCTGCGCCGCGGAAATATTTCTCTTTCGACTACTGAAGTTCTGGTGCTCGATGAAGCCGATCGCATGCTCGACATGGGTTTTGCCCCGCAGCTCAACGAGATTCTGCGTTTTCTGCCCAAGAGCCGCCAGACCATGCTGTTCTCGGCAACCTTGCCGCCCGACATCTTAAAACTAGCGGCCAAATATCTCAAAGATCCCGTTCGCGTGACGGTGGGCCCGGTTTCGGAACCCATCGAATTGATCAAGCAGTCGGTGGTCAAGACCACCGGCGCGACCAAGAACAATACGCTGGTCGACGAGCTCAATGCGCGCAAAGGATCGGTTTTGATCTTCGCGCGCACTAAAAAGCGCACCGACCGCGTGGCCAAATTTCTTTCGGAATGTGGCTACAAGGCCAGCCGAATTCACGGCGACCGATCGCAGAAGCAGCGTGGCGACGCGATCGATGGTTTTCGTGACGGCAAGTTTCGGATTCTGGTGGCCACCGATATCGCCGCGCGCGGTATCGACATTGCCCATATCGCGCACGTGATCAACTACGACCTGCCGATGGTGCCGGAAGATTACATCCACCGCATCGGTCGCACCGCGCGTGCCGGAGCCGAAGGCCAGGCGTTGAGCCTGCTTACGCCCGAAGATTCGATGCAGTGGCGGGATATCTCGAAGTTGCTTGCGAAAAAAGAAGCCGCAAAAGCCAGAACGACGATCTGAGCCTCTTTTGGCTGCTGCAGTTGGAAAATAATTGAAAACCCGCCCTAACCCTTACGGAGTCAGCTGATTCAGGTCATGGGATTTAGGGGGTTAGGCTGCGCGAAGAGTACATCCGACGTTTGTGCCCATTATTTCATGAGCGGCGCCCCCGGAAGCGTTTAAGCTAGAGCTTAAACGCTCTGGTCGGCAGCGCTCAATTTACTTATCGGTAAAGCCTAGCCAAAGCCTGAGTATTTGTCGAATTTACTTGGGAATTCAACTCCGCACGCAGGCTTTTGGCTCAAAGGTCGTAAATCGACTTCTGGGGTCCGGGCACGATACCCGCCAGATCCGGGTCTTCGCCGTCAGCCACACGGGGCGAATTTGCGCGAACGTCTTTGCGTTCCGCGCGGCGTTCCGCTTTCTCTTTTCGTTTGTCCTGTTTTGCCAGCTCCCGGCCGCGTTTGGCCTGGGTAGCTTTGTTTGGTTTTGCCATGAGAAGCTCCAATCTTGAGCTATCTTGTCTTGAAACGGGCAGGATGACAAATTTTGAACGCGAATTTATTCAGGGCGTTGCAACAATAGCTAAAGTGGTCAGGCGGCTGGCCGGGGTTACGCCAGTTACCGATTCCATCCGCCGCGGCGTCGCCGGCGCTTCTTCTTTTGAGGCGGGGTGGTGTTGGCAGGCTGAGTGGAATGGGGGGCGCTCCAGTGTCTGCCGCTGGAAGCTGGACTGGACGTGTAGCTGTGGCCCATGCGCCGACGAAAGGTCGAGCCCGTGGGGCTCGTGGACCAAGCGTTATTCCACGAGTGAATCTCAGGATGGTTGCGCTCGTAGGTTTGCACCTGGTCCTGTGCCGGCGCGACTTTGTTGACGAATTGGGTGGATTCGATGGAATTCGCCGCATAAGTTTGCGGCGGTGACAGGATGACGTCCTGTTTGGAGTAGAACACCCACTGGCGCACAACGAAAAGGTGATTGCTGTCACGAACACCCGAGCCGCCACCGGGCGGGGGTGACTTGGAATCGATGGCTTCGTTCACGCCGTCGGAATCGTCGTCGGCGGCAACCTCGTCGCCCGGATGTTGTACCAGGTCCTGATAGCGTTTGATCTCGTCGCTATAAGCTGCATTGGCGAGCTTGCGAATATCGTCGGGGTTGATGGCGGATTTGGCTGCTTCGCAGTCCCGGAATTCCACGGCGATCTTGGCGTAACCGTGGTGAAGCAGGCCCGTAGTTTCAGTGAAGCGGTCTTCGGTGCGCGTGCCTTTGGGCGCAAACGAGCATTCGTTGGCAAGGTCTTGCAAGGCCGCGGCTTCGGCCTTGAAGGCCGCCCTTTCCGCGTTCTTGTCTTCACCCGTGCCGATATAAACGATATAGCCCGCTTCGATCGTGCGTACCGGCTGATGAATCCAGGTGGGAATATTGGCCGAGCCGGTATTCTTGCTGGCCGAACTGCAGCTGCTTGCTGCCAATGCTGCAAGCAGCAGGGGCAATACAGGCAGATCGCTTCGGCACTTTCGCACGCAACGCATGCGTTTCAGGCTAGCACGACTTGAGAGGTTTTCATTGTTGGTTTTGCGGATTGACGTCACTGCCCATTCTTAAAACGGGCGGCAAGGAGCCGGTGGGGGGAGCCGCTGCTTTGGGCTGGTCAGACGAAAGTACTTGTACCCGGGGCGGTGGCGGCGGTGCGGCGGGCGCGGCCGGCTCGGCCGGCACCGAGTTGGCGGATGAAGATGGCGAATAATAAAAAGTGCGCGAGCCGGTGGGTAGCGTGTAGGTATCGCGCTTCGACGTTCCACGCACAGCACCCGTGCGGGGCCCTGGGTTGCTGATGGCAGTGCCC
The DNA here is from genome assembly GCA_016194725.1 of Deltaproteobacteria bacterium. Taxonomy (GTDB): domain Bacteria; phylum Bdellovibrionota; class UBA1018; order UBA1018; family UBA923; genus JACQAX01. The sequence goes on along the minus strand of JACQAW010000051.1, from coordinate 2,957 downwards.
CCGGAAGGCTGACAATCGGGCAGAGCGTCCATTCCTGTGGGCGCTTGAAAAAAATCGGGAGCGGCTCCCGCGTTTCTCGTTTTGCAGGTGGGACAAGGGCGACCCATGGGAGTCGTGCCCCCGGAGACGAGATTGGGTTTGCCGCCGGTATTGAGAGCGGTACCGATGGCGTGACCCGAGCCAGCTGCGCCTGAGTCGGGATAAAGATCCTGAATAATGGGGCCGAGTTTATGGAAAAGCCTGAGGTGCAGGACTTTATAAGATGCTTCGGGCCGGACAATGACTTGCAGGCTGTCCGTGGCGCTGTGCTCGAAATCTCCAACTGTGGCTTCGAAGTGAGTGTGGTCGGTGCGGTTTTGCACGTTGAGCGAACGCCAGAAGTTTCCGGCAGGCTCGATGGGTTTGTCACATTCCTCGAGCGAATAGCTGATCTTGTAATCGGGGGTCAGAATAACGTGAACGACTGGGCCGCTGCTTTGCTCGCCCTCGGCGACGCGAAAATACTCTCCGCGAAAGCCAAGCTTGTCGAACCCGCTGCACCAGACTGTGGTCGCGGGCGAAGTAAGCAGCAAGATTGCGGCAATCGACAAGGGGCGTGGCATTGTGCTTGAAACTCAGTGGACCTGGCTCAATATGTTTTTCATGGACTAAAAGCTAGGCGCCGTTTCGGAGTTTGTCAAAGCGGCGCTGAATGGCGCATAATACTGGCATATGACACAGGCCACTGGCTTTGGTTCGCTTAAGCTTTCACCGGAGCTGGTTCAGGTGACCCGGGAGCTGGGCTACGAGTTTCTGACCCCCGTGCAGGCGCAGAGCATTCCGCTGCTGCTCGAGGGTAAAGACCTTATTGGACAGGCCAAGACGGGAAGCGGAAAAACCGCGGCCTTTACCCTGCCCATTCTCGAAAAAATCGATCTGCGGCAACGCCGAATCCAGGCTCTCGTGCTTTGCCCCACACGCGAGCTGTGCACCCAGGTGGTGCGCGAGGTGCGCAAGCTGGGCAGGCGGCATTCGGGTCTACAAGTCCTGGACTGCTCCGGCGGCCAGCCGCTTCGCCCACAAATGAGCGCGCTGCAACAGGGCGTGCACGTCGTCGTGGGCACGCCGGGCCGGGTGCTGGACCACCTGAATCGGGCCACGCTCGATTTAAAAAGTGTCGGCACCCTGGTTTTGGATGAAGCCGACCGCATGCTCGACATGGGATTTCAGGAAGACATGGAGTCGATTCTGCGCGCGATTCCCAAGCAGCGCCAGACGGTTTTTTTCTCGGCCACGTTTCCGCGCTCGATCGAAAGCATGAGCAAGAGCTATCAGCGCGACCCGGTGCGGGTGACCATCGAAGAGCAGGCCGAGCTTTCGCCCGCGATTTCCCAAATTTACTATGAGATCGAGTTCGACACCAAATTTGCCGCGCTGCTGTTTGCGTTGAAAGAGCATAAGCCCGAATCGGCGATTATTTTTTGTAATCTCAAGACCACGGTGGCCATGCTGACCGAGGATTTGCTGGACTCCGGCGTCAGCACCGCTTGCCTGCATGGCGACTTGGAGCAAAATGAGCGCGACCGCGTGATGGCCAAATTTCGCAACCACAGCATTCGGGTCCTGGTGGCCACCGATGTGGCGGCGCGAGGCATTGACGTCGAAAATCTGGATCTGGTGCTGAACTTCGACCTGCCACCGAAGGCCGACGTGTACGTGCATCGCATCGGGCGCACGGGCCGAGCGGGCAAAGAGGGGCTGGCCGTATCGTTCGCGGCGCAACGCGAGAAGAGCAAGATTCACGCGATCGAGGAATTCACCGGCGTCACGATCGAGCGGCGCGAGGTACCTTCAAAGGCGTCCCTGCAGTCCCGCAAATCCGAAGTCATACTGCCCGCCGGCGCCGAGATGGAAACCTTGTTCATTTCGGGCGGGCGCAAGCAGAAAATGCGTCCGGGCGATATTCTGGGCGCGCTGACCGGCGAGGCCGGAGGGCTTTCGGGCTCGGATATCGGGAAAATCGAAATTCACGATAACTTTGCTTACGTGGCGGTTTCGCGCGCGGTGGCGCAGGTGGCGCTGGAGCGGCTGCGTAATGGGCGCATCAAGGGACGCAAGTTTCGGGTGGAGCCGGTCAAGTAGGCAGCTTGAAACGATTATTTTTTCGCGAGCCCTTTCAACAATGCGTTCATTCGCTCGAGACGGTCGGCGGGTATCGTTTTCCTGGTTTCGGACTTCAGCGTCGCGATCACGCTCTTGCACTCGGCTGCGCTGAGCGGTTGCCCGATCTTGATAAATTCCAGGCAGTCTGAAAGATCGGTCTCGGTGAGCCGGCCAATTTTCAGCAGCAGGAAAAGGTAGGTGTCAGGACGGTAGATCGTCAGTCCTTTTGACTTTTTGAGAACAACGAGGTGCTTCTCGAATGATTTGATTTTTGACAGGAAAAATCCTGCGGATTGATTGATGCTTTCGACAGGCAGGCCTGTTTTTTCCGCGAGCGTCATCAGCTGAAGGGTTTGGGCGCGCTCATTATCTGAAAGGCCGACCAGGTCGATATCGGTTGTCACCCGGTGCTCGACGCCAAGAAGAGGAAGTATGGTGCCGCCCAGCAAAACCCAGTTTCCCCGCAAGTGGTCCGAAGCCAGCCTGATAAATTTATCCAGAATTTTTTTGTCGACGGTTTTCATAGATATTTCGCCAGGCTGGCGACAGCCTGCCGCTTCAGCTTGATGAGCTTTTCAGAAACTGATGTGGGTTCGTATCTCGAAACCGCCGGGCAAGACTGAAACCATTGCCGATAGAATGAAGGAAAATGGGACTTGAGAGCCAGGATAAGGGCCTGTATGGCTTCGATTTTTCTTTCCCGGTCTTCTATCGCAAGCGCGCTTGCCAGCACAAAACAGGCCTTCGGCAGCTCTTCAATAAGAGCGCTCTTCTGTGCGTTGGCGGCACAGGCTATGGACTCATTCGTGGTTAAG
>JACQAW010000050.1 GCA_016194725.1 Deltaproteobacteria bacterium | reverse complement strand
CTCATCAGCTCGCGGCGAAATCGGGCAAACGAAAACCCAACCAGCATTCCGACTACGGAATTGAAAATCGCGACGATGGCACCCATGGTCGTGATGAATTTTCGGGGCAACGCCAGATAAAACAACCCCAGGCTGCGCATCTGAAACAAGGCGAAGGTTATCGCAAACAGCGCGATGTAAAAATATTCGGTTTTCTCGGGCGCAACCCGCCACAGGCCAAAGAAAATCCAGCCCAGTATGAAGTTCAGCACCAGAAAAGCCATGGGACGGGCCATGAGCCAGAAGTACTGGTGTTCGCGCCAACCGGTCGTGCCCGCCTTGGTACTGAGACCCAGAATCGGTGGCTCTTCGAGATAGTCGGGTACGTCGGTGTCGTTGCCGCCAACCCCCGGCTCGGGTACCATGTTGATCGCTATCCGCATCGGTTTGCCGCGAGCCAGCCATTCCAGGGGCAGCTGAACCGCCGTGGGTTCATTGTCGCGATAAGTACCGTGCATGATTTGAAGACCATCGACCCAGATGCGAAAGGTACTGCGCAGATTTCCGAGGACGAGAAAATTCGCCTCGTGCTCGTAGGCGGTTTTCTGCTGATCGGCGTTGATTTCCACGCCCAGCCAGTACTCGGCGCTCAGGTTTTCCTTGAGCCGATTGCTGTGGGCTACCTGATCGCCGCGGTGCCAGCGACTTTGCCAGAGCTGGGAATTGTCGGGATTGGCCAGGCAGCTTGGCGTGCTTGTCGCGTTCAGGCCGCAGGTCGTCGAGGGAAAACCGTACGCGACCTTCCAAAGCGCGTGCGGCAGCTCGACTACCGCTGAAAGATTCAGCCAGCCCATCATGGTATGCGAAAGGGCATAAGTGAACGGGAGCAGGAGAGTTAGCACCACGGCGACGAAAAGATACCAGCGTCGACGCACGACATGGGGAGCCGATAGGGCTTCGACCTCCTTGGAACCTCGCGCGAGAATTGAAACCAGCCAAACCAGTATTTGTGGCACCGGTTCCCATGATGCATCAACTGCGGGTGGCGCACAACCGTTCCGCCAGAACGTCGTGGCCCCGGGCGCCGATCATACCCAAAAAGTCGGCAGGTGGCAGCAGCGTCCAGCGCAGCGGAATATTTTGCGTGGGGTGGGTGAAGCCTAGTTCGGCAGCATGAAGCATCATGCGGGGTGCTTCGATTTTTGGGCCCGTGTAATAGCGGTTATAGGTTTTTTCGCCAAGCAGGGGATGCCCCGCCTCGCCGAGGTGAATGCGAATCTGGTGCGTGCGCCCGGTTTCGAGCCGGCATTCCACCAGCGTCATACCCTCAAGCTGCAGCAAGGCCGTGACGTGAGTGACGGCGGGTTTGGCGTCGGCTTTGGAGGCCGCGCTATGAGGTGAGTGAGAACCGCGCAGGCCATCGCCGCGGTTTTCGACAAGCAGCGAGCGTATTGTCTGACTCTTCACCTGGCCATGGGCCAGCGCGAAGTAGCGGCGCAGCACGGTATGGGCGCGAAACTGGTCGGCCAGAATTTTTCCGGCGTTTGGAGTACGGGCAAAAACCAGCAGCCCGGTCGTGTCGCGGTCCAGGCGGTGAACCACCACCATGTGCCCGCTTTTAAGATATCGGCTGGTGCGCTGCTCGAGGCTGTTGTTTTCGCTCTCGTCAAAGGGAACCGTGCTGATGCCCGCCGCCTTGTTGAGCACGATGAGCTGGGTATCGAGCAGGATGACGTCTTCGGGCTTCAGGGAGGCGGCAGCAGCCCGTAATCTCTTGCCGCCACTGCGAGGCGCGTTCATTTTCAACTCGAACTCGACATCCGGGGCCACCAGCCTCGACTCCTCGGTCACGGCTACGCCGTCGATCCAGATTTTTCCCGTCCGGATCCATTCCCTGGCCTGATTCCAGCTGAGCTGGTGCCGATTGCGTACAGCCAGGTCCAGGCGGCATTTCGAATTCTTGTCAGACATCCACGCACCTTTAACATCAGTGGTATACTTGCTCCATGGGTAAAATCACGCGAGGGCGCAAGATATGTGCGGCGTTGTAGCCGTTTTGCGCCTGGGTGAGCGCCCGCTTCCCCGAAGCCAGGTGCTGCAGTCGATGGCCGCCAGCATCGTGCATCGCGGGCCGGATGGCTGGGGAATATTTCGTGACGAGCACGTCATGCTGGCCGCGGTTCGCCTGGCCATCGTGGGTATCGAAGGGGGCCGGCAGCCGCATCGGGGCTGCCAGTCCGACCTTGCCGCTGTGGTGAACGGCGAAATCTACAATCACCGCGAGCTGCGCTTGGGTTTGGGCGACCACGTGCTCGACGACCCCTGCGATACGGCGGTGATTCCGCATCTCTACGAGCAGCACGGCGAGGCGATGGTGGAAAAGCTGCGTGGAATGTTCGCGCTGGCGCTGTGGGACGGTCGGGAGAAAAAGCTCGTGCTTGCCCGTGACCGCCTGGGCATCAAACCCTTGTTTTTCGCCCAGACCCGCGACTTTCTAGTCGTGGCCTCGGAGGCCAAGGCGATTTTTGCTTCGGGCCTGGTCGCTCCCGCGATCGACCGCGATGCGCTCGACGACCTTTTTTCGCTGGGCTATCCTTGTCCGCCACGCACGATGTTTGAAGGCGTGGCGCAGCTGCGGCCGGGGCATGTGGCGGTGGCGCGGCCCGGACGCGGCCTGGAATCGCGCCGCTACTGGCGCGCGCCGTTTGTCGCGCGCGGCGAGCATTCCGCCGGCTCTGAGCGGGCGCTGGCGGCCGATCTGCGCGATGTCCTGCGCTTGGCGGTCAAAGACCATCTGATGGCTGACGTGCCAGTGGCTGCGATGGTTTCGGGCGGCCTGGATTCTTCGGCCATCGCGGCGCTGGCGCGCGAGGTTACGGGCCGCAGCCTCGATACCTTCTCGCTTTCATTTGAAGAAGGCGAAGACGGCGCGGCTCGCTCGCCATTTGATGAGTCCCCGTTTGCCGACATGGTCAATGCGCGGCTGGACGCTCGTGCGCACCGCGTGCCGCTGGGCACGGGCTCGGCCGCGTACCTGCCCGAGATGATCTGGGCGCTCGAGCTTCCGCTGATGGTACCCGGTGGAATCGGGGGAGTGGCGCTGGCCGAGGCCGAACGTGCGAAGGGGTTTCGCGTGGCTCTGTCCGGCGACGGTGCCGATGAGCTCTTGGGCGGCTACGATGTTTTTCGCGCAAGCAAACTGCGTCGGGAGCTTGCGGCAAGAGGTCTTTCGTTTCTGGAGCCAGCCGTCCTGGGGCTTTCGGCACGACTGTCGGGCCAGCCCCGCGGCATCGCGCGCGCGATCACCCCACGTTTGCCCGCGAAAGCACTGACCGAGTTGTGGGGCGGAATACTGCCGCCCTGGCTGGGTTCGTGGCTGCTTTTGGACGTTGAGCGCGAGCGCCTGCTTTCGCCCGGTGGCAGACATGTTCGCCCCGTGCTGGAACCTCCTTCAGCGTTTCGCAGTCTGGTGCCCGATCATCTGGGTGAGCTCGACGGACTCGATGCCGACATTGCCTTGGAGCTTGAGACGCGACTGCCCGCGTGGATTCTGGTCATCAGTGACCGCTCGGCCATGGCCAGGGGCGTGGAGGTGCGGGTGCCGTTTCTTGACGATCGCGTGGTGGAGCGAATGCTGGCGCTGCCCCCATCGATGAAGATGAGCGGATTTCGCGAAAAGCAAATTCTGCGCGCGGCCGTGCAGGATTTGCTGCCGGCTCGGATCGCAACGCGAAAAAAGAAACCCTTCATGACGCCCATAGCGCCTTGGTTTTTTCAGACAGCCGCGCCGCCGTTCGTGCGCGAGGCGCTTTCGAAACGCGCGCTCGACGACGCCGGATTGTTTGCTGCCGATGTTGTGGGCCGACTGTTGACCGATCTTGAACGGGCGCCGCCATATCACGTAGAGCGTTTTCGGCGCGAGCTGGTGCTGATGCTGATTTTGGGCACGCAGCTGCTGGCGCGCCAGTTCGTGCAGGGGCTGGACCGTCCGGCGCCGCGCTTTGAGCTGAGTTAGTATGGGAATGGGGCAGGCCTGTAAGGGGATGTGGGGGTTTTTGCTGGTGTGGTGTGGACGCGCGGGTCGGGCGACTCCGAGCGGGCTCGGTGGTTCCTGGGTTCGGGGGCACCGGGATTTTGCGTCGTGGGGTGGAACCTGGGTTCGAGCGCACCGAGCAGGTCCGATGTTCGGTGCACCCTTGTAGCAGACGTTGGAAGCTTGTTGCGGCTTGCGGTGTATGCCACTGGCTACTTTCCTTTCTGCGTGGGGAGGAGTGGAGTGGGGTGGATGTCGTGGAATTTATTTTCGAGTTTTGCGCGGCTGAATTTGAATTCAATTTTTATTATTTATTTTTGAAAAATACTTGAGGAAATTTTAAAAATCGATTGACGTGATTCTTGCGTTCTTCAGTGCCTGCTTTTTCAGTGCCCTCGCAATGCCTTGGGAATAGCTCAGGTGGTCTTGCGGTGAAACGTTTTTGGAGCATGAGTGCTTGGCTTCGTTCCTGATTTTTTAAACCACGCCTGGAGTCTCCTGGCGCGTTTAAAAAGGGCCTGTTTTCCCGT
>JACQAW010000293.1 GCA_016194725.1 Deltaproteobacteria bacterium | reverse complement strand
GCTGGGCGCGTTTGCCACGGCCACGGTTCTGTTTGCGCTGCTGGCCGCGGTACGCCTGCTACCCATTGCCGAGGCGCTCTCGGTCAATGCCCGGGCGGTGGATGCGCTTGAGCACCTCTCCTTTTTCGAGCTGCTGCAATGCCTGACCCTGCGAACGGGGGAACTGCAAGATTTACGTTGGGAGGCCCACGAATATCAATATTATGTCGGAACGGTCCCGCTGCTGCTGGCCCTGATGCCCTGGCTCCTGGCACCGCGAAATGGCCTGCGACTTTGGCCGCTGGCGGCGCTGGGTTTGTTCGGCGCGATTTTCGCCCTCGGAAACTTCGCACCCTGGTCGCCCTATGCGGCACTGCACCTGCTGCCCGTATTTCGATCTTTGCACGTCACGCCGCGCTTTCTGGTCTTCACCACCCTATCCATCGGTGTGCTGGCCGGCGCCGGATTGGATGCGATGGTTCTTCACGTCGGAAAACGACGGGCAAGGCGCTGGGTTGGACCAGCGACATTGGCCATGGTGGCCCTTTGCACGCTTGATCTTCTGCTCACCGGCAACCGCGCGCTGCAAACCGCTTTTCCCCGTGCCCCCAAAGGCGTGGCCCGCGACAACGCTTTTTCACAGCAGGCCTGGCACGGCGACGCCAGCAGCGCGTTGCGCTGGCTGCCGATGTACGAGTTCTTTTTGCAAAACCACGGAATGTCCCGAGCCTATGGCGACGCGCTTTATGGCTCGGGCCACGTGAAGCCGATGGGCAGTCCCGAATATCGTGGCGAAGCATACGTCACCTCAGCCGAGGGACACGCCACCATCGAATCCTGGTCACCCAACCGCGTGGTAGTGGCAACCGATGGCCCACACGAAGCAATGCTGGTACTCAATCAAAACTTCGGGCCAGGGTGGCAAGCGGAAGGTCGGGCCCTGGAATCCCATCGCGGGCTCGTCGCCACTCGCGTCGCAAACGGCCCACAACGCGTGACCTTCTTTTTCCGACCAAGCTTGCTCTGGCTGGGTTTCGCACTTTCCGGCTTCGGCCTGCTATTTTCACTGGCGCTGGTGCCACGGACGCCACCGAGCCGATCACCTGCATCTAGCCGGCCGAAACGACCTTTCATGGCCATTAATCGTGCTAAAAATATAACTCGATAAGTGGGATAGATCGCCTCAAAATTGAATCAAGGAAACGAAGCCATGATGACGAAGAGCCGTTTTTTATCCGTTCCACCATTCAGCACCTTGGCGCTGGCTGCACTGCTCGGTTTGGCGGCCGCCTCGTCAGGACGCGCCGACGATTCGGTCAAGGGCGCCCTCGGAAGTGAGATCGCGAAACAAAGCACAGCCGAGCTGGTAGCTTACCGGGGCATATACGCCGGCCTGGCCACGGCCGCCTGCAGCCGTGAAGCCGTCAATACCATCCTGCTTGCCGTGCTCGATGCTCCCGGCTCCTTCTATCTGCAATTCGACAATCGGTCGGTTTCTCATCAGACCCTGAACCGCATGCCCATTCGCATGAAGATTCCGGAAACCTTGAAAAACGAGAGCTCGGCCTGCCGGGATGATTTGACAAAAATGCTGCTGGCCGACGCTGAGCTGCAGGCACGGGTTACGCGGGCAAAGACCTCGATCATCAAAATCGTCGAGAACATCGATCCCAAAACTCTTCGTGCGTCGAGCTCGGACGCGCAGGTGCCGGCGCCCGACGGCAAAACGGGCGCTGAATAAAACGCTGGCTCGCAGGGCTAATACAGCGGCAGAAACAGCCAGTTGAGCCCACGCTGCACGTATCCATAGGACTTCTTGTCGGTAAGCGCCTTTTCGCAGCTGAGCCGGGTGAAGACTTTAAGATCTTCGTCGACGATGTTGCGCACCAGCTGCGACAGGCGCGCGTCTTCGGCCTGCACGACCATCTCGCTGTTGCGCGCGCGGCTCATGTCGTTCCAGTTGTCCGATCCGAAGAAAACGTGGTTGTCGGCGACGATGAGCTTGCGATGCATGTAGTTGACCAGGGGATAGGACTGCTCGTGCGCACGCAATAGCGCGACATCCAGCACGTGGACATGAAGTTTGCCACCCAAAGCCATGAGATCCGTAATGTCCTCGAGACTCAATAGATAGGGCAGGCCCATGGGAACCTGGTTGCGATGAGCGTCGCGGCTATTGGTAAGAAGATGAACCTCGGCGCCACCGCGCAGCGCGGTCTTCACGGCCTCTTTGAGCTCGGCGGGCATGAACACCGACATCGCGCAGATGTAGACCAGCTTGGCGCCTGCCACGTAGGGTGCCGTACCCTCGACATTGTCGCTCATGATGTTTTTGCGGCCCCGGAGCGACTTTTTGTAAATACCGGTGAGCACGCGTCCCAGCAAGTCATTGGTCATCACCCGCATGCGCTGCGGCCTGGCTTCGTAGTCCTCGTAGCTGGCGGTGTCCGCCACCGGCTTCTGCAAAAAATCGTTGATCATGGCGAACTGCGCCTGCTGCGCCGGCGTGTTCAACGCGATCGCGGCATTTTCGTCGGAACGCGGAATCAGCTTTGCCTTGCCCGGGCTGGGCGCGTACGGCGGAAAAGTTTGAGCGGCCGGGCTCCAGGTGCCTTCGAAGGCTTCGCGAATCTGGTCGCCCACATACGGGCGATCGGCATGGATGCGGCGAAGAACCATGCCCAGATCCAGGTCAGTGCCCGTGGCCCGCCAGTTGTTGCGGCCGCCGATCCAGATCAGCTCGTCTTTGGTGCCCATATTGAGAATCAGAATTTTCTCATGAGGCATGTCGAGCGGATGAAAACGCGTGAGCAGCGAACGCAGCCCACCAAATATAATGAGTTTAGCCGGCAGCTTCAGCTGCGTGTCGGCAAGCATGGCGCGAATCTGGTCGCCGGTTCCCCCGACGAAAGTTCCCAGCTTGCCGTAAAGGTGACGACTGGGAACGCCGCGCGCTGCCGCTCTCCGGAACGCCTGAAGCATGGGCATGCCGAAAGTCGCGTCGGTACCCTGAACAAAAGAGATGCAGTCGATGCTGGTGGCGCGGTCGATGGCCGCAAGCCGAAGCGCGAAGTCCACGTGCGGGTCGCGCAGCACCAGCACCTGGGTATTGGCATCGTTTAGCCATGGGTATTCGACGGCAAAGACATTGCCGAGGAACGCAAATAAAATGGCAGTCGCCACTGCCAGATGAATACGAATGTTCTCCCCCATACCTAATGCGACGAGTCATAGCAGAACATTTTCGGTTCCGCCTGTCTAAAATTCAGCCAGGGAATGCGCCCTTATAGGCTTAATTATGCTAGCTTTTTGCTCATGAATACTTTTATAGCCACGACATTACTGCTGTTCATCGCAGTGCAGGCGGTACAGGCCGCGCCCCCGGCGGACCGCACGCCCCCGATGTCGATGGACGAAATCATGCAGCAGCTGAAAGATTCCGAACTTGTTTACGTCATCGAGCCTCTGGCAAAGCACCCGCAGCTCAAACCCGAAACCTTTGTCGACAGCTACTGGCCCCGCCACTCCAAAATCCGCGACGACGACGACAAGGAGGCCCCAGCCGCCGGCCCTGCGGCTCACCGGGCCCTTTTTCTCAAAGGCAGAAGTTTCTTGCAGTCCAAGCAATATGCCGAGGCCCGCGAGGCCTGGATCGACGCGTTGGTGCTGCACCCACAAGACACCGAGACTCTCGAGGCGCTCAAGACCAACGAGGCGCTGCTGAAGATCAAGGTTTTCAACCGTCCGTTCGTGCCGCAGGCCCTGGCCCGGCACGCCGGCGCGGGAATCGAGGTGCTGACTCCCGAAGGTGGCAAGGCCGGACAGTCGCATTGGCTGGCCTATGGTGTGCTGAAGGCGATCTGGATGGGCGAGCCGGGTTTTCGCAAGCGCATGACCCATGATCCCCGCCACGTGTGGACGGCCACCGAAGAGCTGCAGTCGCTTGAGAGCCTGCTGCAGGTTTACGAAGTCGAAAAATCAGAGTCTGATTTCAAGCCAGACCCGGAAGCGGAATGGCTCAGAAAAATATTCGCCGATGGTAATGGCATGGGCTTCGTGCTCTACGAGCTCGGGTCACGGGTTGACCCAAGTCTTATGCAGCGAGTGAGTCAGGCCGAGCGCGAAAAAACGCGCGCCTACATCACCAACTATGTCGTCACCCGACTCAGGTAAGCCAGCGACGATTCAAAACAACACCGCACCGGTGCCATAAACGCTGGCACCCGCGCCGACATCGCCCTCGAGGGGAATCTCGCCGGTAAGGCCAAAGCGCAAATGCTTGCTGGGAGCGTCCGCAAACGATACGCCCGCGCGCCTGATCGTGCCGTCCTGAATCAGCGCCGTGCCGTGGGTCACGCGTCCCGCTTCGAACACGCTGGCGGCGATGACCCTGGTCGCTATTCCCGCTTCGACGCGATTTCGGATTCCCAGCTGATCGACTGCCACCATGGCCTGGCCAAACACGGTCACGTCGCCGGTCTTGAGCGTCGCGCGCGCGCCGGCATAGACCCCCAGGGGAATCGCGGCAATCGCGCTGGCGTCTTCGTTGCGAACGTCGGCCATACCGATCGCCATATTCGCGCCAGCCACATACTCCGCCTTGAGCCTGCCGCCCAGCGCGGTTTGATTGACCCGAACCTCGGCTCCGATGCGATGGTCGTAGTTGCCATTGACGTTGCTTTCAGTGTCGGAATGGTCCGGGCCGCTGGTGATCACCGTAAACTGTCCTGCAGCCGCCACGTGGGCGTCAAGGACACCGGTTACGTGGGGAGCCAGCGTGAGCTGCGAAGTGATCGCATGCTGCTCGAGCTGGCCATAACCCACCAGTACCGTGCCATTGGCTTTTGCGCCATAGACACTCGAAGGGCGAAACTGCTGCCCAAAGAAGATTCCGGCTGATCCCGGAAAATTCGTGCCCAATGCCCAGCTGCCGTTGGCGGCCACTCCGGTGTATTGCGCGCCATTGCCATCAGTGCCGGTGAGCGCCCGCGCCTGAATGATGCCTTTCGAATCGGGCGAAATCCCGACGGCGATCATCGAATTCTGCGCCCGTGCCAGCGGATCATAGGTGCGAACGTCGCCGCCGGAAGCCTCGTTCAGAAATTTCCCCATCGCGCTGGGAATCATGGCGACGTTCTTTCCGGACGAGTCGGAAACCACATAGGTCATCGAGTAATCAGGAATGCCCATGCCCGAGCCTTGAAACAAGGTTGACGAGCCGTCGAGCCCCTGGTGCGTGGCGCGGCCAGACCAGTTGAGTGTATAGAGCTTCAAAGGATCTTTGGGGTCCTGGGTGATGACATCGACGTGCCCGCCAGAGGCCGAGCGATAAGCAACCGCGTAGCTGTTCGGAAAGCCACCGGCCTCGAGCATGCGGGTTTGCACAATCGCGGCATCGCGGCAGATGACCTCGAAGTCAGCCAGCGCGCCCCCCGGGTCTTTCCTGCCGTCGGTTATCATGAACATGGTGTTCGTGCGCATCGAGGCCAGCGCCTGATCGACCGTGATGCTGCCATCGCCAGCGTTACCCACGCCATCGGCGCGCGGCTGATTGTAGCTGGCATTCATTTCCCAGCCCGTCATCTGCACGACGTTCAGGAACTGATCGGTAGTGAGCTTCTTGCCCGCGGCGGCGGCCCAATTCAAAAGGCCGGCCTCGGAACCCGAGTTCAGGGCCTGGCTATAAGCCTTGAGCATGGCCACGTCGTCGGCGGTGGCCGTCACGCCCAGGTTGCCCAGCTGCCCGATGAGCTGCTGGGTTGTCCCATTGGCCAGCCTGTCGCTGAACTTATTATAGGCCCCGCCCGCATTCTTTTGCAGGCACGCGGCATACGAGGCATCAGCGGCGGTGCTGGCATCTTTGCCGGGCCGCGAGCACGGGTCGTAGCTGGCCACCATTTTGTTGAACATCGACATCAAGTCGCTCGCGGTGCTCGTGTTCATCGAAAAGCCCGGCGGCTTGTCGCGGGCCCACCCCAGGGCGATCACCGAATATCGCGGTCCGATATGAATGGATGATTTGACGTACGCGCGACACTCCAAAGGTATGCGCTTGTCGTTTTGAATCTGCTGCAGCAGCTTATCGGCCAGCTGGGCATCGACATTGAATGCGTGCCCCTCCTGGTGCAACGCCGCCGCGCCAATCGCGACCACGTTTTCGGCCAGCGAGTACTGAGGCACCAAGTCCAGATACCGCTCACAGGCTTTGCAGTCGTCGGCCAACGCCGAACGTGCGGGAGCAAGCTGCAGCAAGCCCAGGGCAAGCAGCAGCGTCCACTCCAGGCTGATCCCAGGATTTACTTTCATATGTTTTCATCCAGCTGGACATAGGTCCGGCTGGTCTCTCCGGAGGGATGACTTGCAAGCCGGGAACCAGAAACGGGCTCTGGCAGAGGCGCCACGAACAAGCCGAATCCGTTGGCAAATCGGCGACTGGTTAACTTTCAAGACGACTTCAAGAAGGCGAGTCGCCCTCGGGGTCGACTAGGATCTCTTGGTCGTTGCCCATTGGTTGGGCAGCGGTTACGATATGCTGGTGAATACACCAAATCTGAATAGCGCCGACACGGCCTGGATGTTGATATCAACCGCCCTGGTTTTGATGATGACGCCAGCCCTGGGTTTTTTCTATGGCGGCATGGTGCGCACGAAGAACACATTAAATACTCTAATGATGAGCTTCATCTCGCTGGGTTTCGTGGGCCTGGCCTGGGCACTGCTGGGCTACTCGCTGGCCTTTGGCAAGGGCTGCTCGTGGCTGGGCGGCCTGGAATTTTTATTCCTGAAAGACGTGGGCCTGAGCGCACAAGGCACGATTCCTCATGCTCTGTTCATGGCGTACCAGGCCACCTTCGCCATCATCACCGCCGCGCTGATTTCGGGCGCGATCGTGGAGCGCATGCGCTTCACGGCGTACATCGTTTTCATCACGTTGTGGATGCTCATCGTATACGCTCCCGTGGCCCATTGGGTCTGGGGCGGCGGCTGGCTCAGCACGCTGGGGGCCCTGGATTTTGCCGGCGGCACAGTGGTGCATATCAACGCCGCGGCCGCGGCCGTGGTAACGGCGACACTACTGGGCGCGCGCAAGGATTTTGCCCGACTGGCCATTCTGCCGCAGAACGTTCCGTTCACGTTGCTGGGTACCGGTTTGCTTTGGCTGGGCTGGTTTGGCTTCAACGCGGGCAGCGCGCTGGCGGCCAACGGAATCGCGGGCCTGGCGTTCGTGAACACGATGCTCGCCCCCATGGGCACGTTGGTGGCGTGGACCACCCTTGATTTGATGCGTACGCGCAAGGTGACTGCCATCGGCGCCGCCACGGGTATCGTGGTTGGCTTGGTCGCCATCACTCCCGCTGCGGGGTTTGTCAGCCCCCTGTCGGCCATCGTGCTGGGGCTGCTTGCGGCTTTTCCGAGCTACTATGCGTTGCTATGGCGCGCGCGCACCAGGCTGGACGACTCGCTCGACGTGCTGGCCGCCCATGGCGTTGGCGGCGTATTCGGGGCATTGATGACCGGAGTGCTGGCCGACAAGGCGTGGAATGGCGTGGGCGACGGCCTACTGCATGGAAATCCCAAACAGCTTTGGATTCAGTTCGTGGCGTGCGCGGCTACGGTGGCTTACAGCGGCATTGCCACGTTCATCCTGGTCAAGCTCATCGGCACGGTTTTTCAACTCAAAGCCAGCGACCGCGCGCAGGGAGTGGGCATGGATGTCACACAGCACGGTGAAGAGGCCTATGCCAGGGGCGAAGGCGCGGTTCTCTTGCCGACAGAAGGAGCATAACGATGAAACTCGTCATCGCGATCATCAGACCTGAAAAAGTATCTGAAGTGCTGGTGGCGCTGTATCGCGCCGAGGTGCGCGGCATGACACTCACTCCGGTGCAGGGCCACGGCGCCGAATCCGAACAGGTCGAAACTTATCGAGGCACGCGCGTCAAGATGGAGCTCCACGACAAGGTTCGCCTGGAAATTGGCGTGTCCGACCACTTTGTCGAACCTACGGTGAAGGCCATTCTGGCGGCAGCCAAAACCGGCGAGATCGGCGACGGCAAAATTTTCGTTTTGCCCGTCGAAAACGTGTATCGCATTCGCACGGGTGAGCGCGACCAGGAAGCCGTAACGCCGGTGGCGGCAACCGCCAGCGATTTCGAATAACAGCTATTTGGGAAACGACAGAGGGCAGCCCTTGCTGGGGCCCGTGAACCTGAGCACCTTGAGCCCGGGCTTGACGGGCCGCACCTGCCACTTGTCCCCGTCCTTGCTGGTGCCGAAACAGGGCGCATCGAAAATCGGTCGTTCGTTGAAACCCACCGTGTTCATCGAGCTGCCACCAGCCTCCACGGTCTGCACCGTTCCTGTGCTGGCGCTGTAGGCGTTGACCAGCACGATGTGGCCCGGCACCGTGACGATATCGCCCTGCTGGGGTTCGCCGCCGTGCCTGATGTCGACCAGCGCGAAGCAATCGGCGATGGCGCGGGCGTTGGCATCCAGTGCCGACTTCTTGATTACCCCACGATGGTAGTTGCCGATCTCCTCCATCGTCAGCACGTTCACGTCGCGGATGGACTTATCTTGTTGACTGGGGTTTCTGCCAATGCGGAACAGATCGTCGATGAACTGCGAGCAGTCGGTGCCATTGCCGTAGGCGAACTTGTCCTGCTTGAAATCATCGCCCTGTACGTTGGAGCCCGACGAGCTGCCATAAACATACCCGCTGTGCAGTTCCTTGAAAGGCGGCGTGCTACCCCCGTTTTTTCCGTTCACCGCTCCTATCTCGTTGTTATCGCGCACCAGATTCAGCTTGGCCGCATTTTGCTCGGCGGGACTGAGGCCGTAGAATAAAATCGATCTGAATGCCAGCGTATCCGGCCGTTGCTGCAACACCGGAAATATATGTTGAACATCGAGCCGCCTGAAAGCATTGGCCGCCACCGCGGCTTCGGCGGGAGTGGGGTGTTCCGGCACCCCGATGCCCGAAAGCAGGTTCCTGGCGTCGGTAAGCATGCGGCAGGTCCGCTGCGCTTGCACCAGGGCGGTATACTCGGTCTTGTCGGCCGGATTGTCATCGCAGTAGCCAGTAGGAAAATGCCGAATCGCCTCTTGATAATGTTTCTCGATTTCCAGCTTCGACCGCCTGATGCGCTCGACCAGCGCGAGATTTCGGGCCGGGTCTTTCGAAGCGGGCCACGATTCAGGCGCCGTTCCCACGCTGCCCTCGGAAAGGCCGATATCCTTTTCAAAGTAGCCCTGCAGCTTGTACATGTCCTTGTTGGCCAGGATCTGATAGCTCATGGCGTAGCCAAATGCCCGGCTGACCAGGGTTTCCCCGGTCGAGCTGGCCAACTTCGTCCAGGACGCGTCCTTCAGCGTGGCTTCATCGATGGGGGCGCCTCCTATGTACAGGCATTCATGTCGCTCGTTTTTTTGATTGGGAAAACGGTAACCCGACAGATTCTGGTCTGAGCACTCCAGGGCATCGGGGTTCACCCAGGCGCGCCGCGCTGTCGCCTCACCCTCATAGCTGTAGCTGACCAGCACTTTTCCCGTCATCGAGCTGGCCTCGAGCACTTTTACGTCGCTGGCTTTTGCCGCGAGTATCTGCGCGCCTGGTTTTTCAACCTCGGTAGACATCGACCAGGCTTTGCCATACTCGTCATGCTCGGGTTTGATGGCCGCGCAGCCAGCCACGAAACGGGTTTTTACGTTTTTCGCGCACTTGCCAATGACGGGCGGGAACTGCGCATCGTAGCTACCGGCAGCCGCCGCGCTGCCCGCGAACACGGCTGCAAGACAGAAGAATAAGGGCCTGAAATGCGGCATGAGAAGCTGCTCCCCCACCTTCATTTTACCAAATAATGGATTAGGCTGAAAGCCTCGCGCAGGAAAGCGCCGGAAGACCTGCAATTCCCTGCTGATGCTTAATTTCGGGCAGTACCGACGAGCCACTCGCCCACGTCGCGGACCAGCTCGGGCGAGCTCAGTACTCCGACGTGGTCGCCTGGGTATCGCGGAAAGGCCCGGTTCCAGAGCTCCAGTGCGGATTGCTGCGAAAGCACCCCCTGCCGCGCCAGCTCGCGCCCCTGGGCATCCAGCCCGATCATTGCAGTGGCGCTGGTCAGCGCATGCCAAAAATTGAGCTGCCTCCTGGTGAGTTTTTCGGCAGGCATCGAGAGCCCCTGCGAAAGAGCTTCGGCCCAGAGTCCAGGCAGCCTCGCCAGCTCGTCTTCGGTGTAATCCAGCGCCTGGCCGCCCTGCTGGGCGAACACGAGCCTGGTTTCGAAACTTGCGGGCAGCACGACATCCAAAAGCCCGGGCACCGCGGGCTTGCCATCAGCTGGCGCGGTTCCCAGAAAGAAATCCGAGCGCGCACGCACGTCGCAGGCGCCGTCGCCCAGGAAGGGCTGCGCGAAAAACATTTTAAAAGCATCGAGCCCGTGGTCGCCCGGGCCGATATAGCCGTGCCAGGGCGCATCGATGGCATAGAACCGCGTCAGGTGCTTTCCAAATGAATAGGACCTGGACGCAGCCAGAACATTTAACGCCCATCGCGAAACCAGGCTGCCCGCGCTGGTGGCTACGATGCGAACGTCCAGAGCGTAAGCCGGCCTCGCCAGGCGCCGAAT
>JACQAW010000292.1 GCA_016194725.1 Deltaproteobacteria bacterium | reverse complement strand
ATAACTCACCAGATCGGTGAGCGGCACCGCGTTGCTGTTCAAAAAAACCAAGGGAATAAAAGATGCCAGATAAGTCGCGCCCGCAAGCGCGCCGCCCGCGATACGAATGAGCCAGGGGCTTGCCGCCACGAAAAGCGCGATGGCGACATACGGAGCGGCCGACCACTTGCACGCCAGGGCCAGACCAAGCCCCACCCAGCCGCGCCACATGCGCCAACCGCGTTTGAAGCGCCACACGTCAAGCCCGCCCCAGAGCGCGAACGTGATATAGAAAATATCGAGCATTCCCGTCTTGCTCTGCACGAACCACAGAAAATTAAAACCCGTCAGCCAAACCGCCGCCATCGCGGCTTTGCCCGAAAACCCAAGCGCCAGCATCCAGGCGCGCACGGCCCACAGCGACCACAGCCCAAAGCCCGAGGCCACCCACCGAAACACGGTGGGCTCGCCCAGCAGATGCAGGCGATCGCTGAATATCCACCAGCCGACCCCCATGATGTACTTGGCCAGCGGCGGATGAATCCAGTTCAGGTTGTCCGCATTCAAGATCAACGCCTTGGCCGCGGGAATATAGTGAATCTCGTCGAACATGAGCTCGTGGGGAATGAAAGCGCGGGACAGCAGCAGAGCGCCAAAGAATACCAGGGGCAGCACTGACCAAAGGGTCAGTCGCGATATTCGCCAAAACTTCGGAATGCTGCGCGCAAGTTTCATAGCTCTTATTTGAGGTGTAACAGTTTGCGGATAAGTTGTATATTGTCTTAGACATCGACATGATCAAGGTTCAGGGTTTGACAAAGATTTATCGCAAGTACGACGCCGGTGACGGCCTGGTTGCGATGGCTCGAAACTTCGCACTGCGCCGTTACGAGAACGTCGCCGCGGTCGAGGGGGTTTCCTTTTCCATCGAGGCGGGCTCGTGCGTGGGCCTGCTGGGCGCCAACGGCGCCGGAAAAACGACGCTGGTCAAAATGCTCGCAGGCCTGTTGGTGCCCAGCGGGGGCGAGGCGCAGGTCATGAACGAGGTGCCTTGGCATCGCCACAACTCGTATCTTCGGCAAATCGGCGTCGTCATGGGTCAGCGCCAACAGCTTTGGATCGATGTTTCGGCCCGCGAGAACCTCAGGCTGGGTCAAGTCGTTTACGACATCGCGCCCGCAGAGTTCAAGACGCGGCTCAAGTCGCTGAGCGAAATGCTCGAGGTCGAGCGCCTGCTCGACGTGCAGGTGCGCAAGCTGAGCCTGGGCGAGAAAATGAAAATGGAGCTTCTGGCAGCGCTGCTGCACCGGCCGCGCCTGCTGTTTCTGGACGAGCCCACCATCGGCCTGGACGTCGTGGCGCAGAACCGCATTCGCGAGTTCATTCGCTCGCGCGTGCGCGAAGACGGGGTGACGGTTCTGCTCACCAGTCATTACATGAAAGATCTGGAAGAGCTGTGTCCCCGGGTATTTTTGATTCAGTCGGGCAAGCTGCTGCACGACGGCCCGTTGTCGACGCTCGTAGGCAGGCTTGGCGACGTGAAGCGCATTTCGTTTACCGTGGCCGAGGCCGGCCCGGTGCCCCAGGCGCTGGGAGCGCGCCAGGGCGAGGACGGACGCTTTTATCTCGAGGTGCCGGCCAAAGAGGTTCCGGTAGCTCTTCGCCGCCTGATGAACGCGGTCAATGTGGACGATCTGAGCGTGACCGCGCCGCCCATGGAAGAACGGGTGCGCCAGATCATGCAACAGGGACGGGTTTCCGAATGAAGCCACGATGGTGGCGTGTCCTGAGCGCACCGGCGCGGAATTTTCTGGCGCAGCTGCGGCTTTCGTTCGTGTCGGCTTTGCAGTACCGGACCGACTATCTATTGACCGTGTTCAGCGTGGCGGTCTCGGCTGGCGTCGAGATCGCGCTTTGGCAGCTGGTGCTGAAAAAGACAGGTCAGGTGCGGGGGTACGGGCTGGCCGACCTGATCGTTTATCTCATCGTGGCCAACGTCATCAGCATGATGTGCGTGAACTGGGAGTCCGTGCTCGACATGTCCGAAGAAATTCGCCAGGGCTCCGTATCGAGGCACCTGCTCAAGCCGATCTCGTTGTTTTCGGTGGCCACCGGCGACTGGCTGGCGCGAAAGATTCCGGTCATGCTGGGGGCGTTGCCCGTGTTCGCGGGGCTGCACCACTGGATTCCGCTGCAGTTCCACCCGCACTTCAACCACGTGCTCATGTTTTTCGCATTACTGGCGACTTCGCTGTGGCTGAGCGCGGAGATTTATTTTCTTATTATCATGACGGCCTTCTGGCTCTCCGAGAACCAGGGCGTGGCTATTGGCTTCAATGTGCTGCGCTGGGGTTTTGCCGGCACCGCCTTTCCGCTGGCATTTTATCCAGGGCTGCTGGTCAAATTCCTGGATGCGACTCCGATGCCGTACTTCGTCTATTATCCCACGTTGGCATTGTTGGGGCGGCTGCCCACGGAAGAGTTTTTCTTGAAATTCCTATATGCCGTCTTTATCGGCTGTGCGCTGAGCTTTAACCGGTGGGCGACCTGGCAGGCGGCCGAGCGCCGGCTGCAGACGGTGGGGGGCTGAGGCATGCGGGACGGCAGACGGGGCCGAACGCTGCTGCGTTACCTGGACTACCTTCGCATCTGTTTTCGCATGTCGGTGTTTCGCGCGCTCGAATACCGCTCGGGCGTGTTTTTCCAATACGTGGTCGATATCGTCTGGTACGTGGTGCAGTTCGCGCTGCTGCGCACGGCCTTCAGCTATGTGGCCGAGGTGGCCGGCTATAATCTGGCCGAGTGCTATCTTTTTCTGGCTTTCCTTTTTTCGACCGATGCGGTGAGCATGCTTTTTTTCAACGGCGGGCTGGAGCACTTCACGCGCTCGGTGCGCACGGGAGGATTGGATTTTTATATTCTCAAGCCCATGCCCACGCTGTACCAGATGACGGTTGCGCGGGTTTCCCTGGCCGGGCTGCTGAATCTGGGTTTTACCGTGTTTTTCTGGGGCTATGTGCTGAGGCGTTTTCAGGTGCATTACAGCTTCGCGCACTGGCTGTGGGCGATACTGCTTTTTACGAACGGAATTTTCGTCAATATCACGTTTCGCCTGACCATCTCGTGCCTATCGCTGTGGACCATCGAGGGCGGCTCGCTCAACTGGCTTTTTCATGAGCTCATGCGTTTTGGTTCGAAGCCCGAGGCGATTTACGGAAAGTGGGCGCGGCGTATCCTGATCTCGGTGGTGCCGGCGCTGCTGCTCAGCGCGTGGCCATGCATGGCATTGATTCGTAAACCTTCGTACTGGGCGCTGGGCGTGCCGTTTCTGGTCAGTGCGGTGGCTGGCCTGGCGCTGGCGGGCATATGGCGCCTGGGGCTGCGTCGGTACGAGGGCCTGTCGTTTCAGGCTTGAAAGAGGGCCGGCTATTGCGCGTGCCTGGCGGGCGGGCCGCCGCGGGCCCAGTATGGTCCTTGCAATTTAGATGTCAATGGCGCAGCTGCTGCTGGTTGACGACGATGACGATATATCCGGTCCTCTCGTGCAGCTTCTTTATGCGGAGGGGCATACGATACGCGTGGCCCAGAACGGATATGAAGGCCTTGCGGCTGTAGCCGAGCGGTTCCCCGACTTGATTTTGCTGGATGTCGAGATGCCGCTGCTCTCGGGCCCCGAGATGGCGCTTGAAATGTTTATCAAAGACTGCGGCCGCGAGCTGATTCCGCTGCTTTTGATTTCCGGCGCCGCGAAGCTCAAGCAGATCGCCGAGACCGTGGGCACCCCCTATATGCTCGAGAAGCCTTTCAAGATCGAAAAGCTTCTTTCTCTCGTCAATCAGGCACTTCATGAGCGGGTGCCACCGCATCCCGGGTCTACACCACCCGGAGTCGGAGGGCCTGATGCGTCGCCGTCGTGAGCCGTCCCGGCTGCAGAAGCGTCTTCTGGGGTGAGCTTTTTTCGGCCGTGCTTGCGGGCGCGGTTTTTGCGGCCATCTATTCGGGTACCGGGATTGCGCTGGTGGCCTCGGTTTTCGGTGTGCTTGCGTTGGATTATCTCATCGTCACCCCCGGGCAGGTATTCGCGAACCTCAACAGCGAGACACGGGTATTGATCTATATCCTGGTCATTTCCACGGTGGGAACCGCGTTTACGGAGTTGAAGCGGGGCTATCACGCGCTCGAAGAGGCGCAAAAGGAAGCCCTAAACGCGCGTGCCGAAGCCGAGCGGGCCGCCTTTGCCCGCGAGCACGTCATTGGCATCGTGTCACACGACCTGCGCAATCCCTTGGCCAGCATCGAGATGAACCTGGAGCTTCTGCGACGCCAGCCGGGGCTTCCCGATGGAGCGGCGGCGCCGATAGTCTCGGTCTCACGCTCCGTGGTGCGGATGAAGCGGATCATCGACGATCTGCTCGATGCCGTAAAAATCGAAATCGGGGCCTTCTCGGTCGAGCTGAAGCCTGAATCCCTTCGAGGCCTGGTGACTGAAGCGGTTGAGCCGTTTTACTCGCTGGCAGCGGAAAAAAAGGTGGCGCTGGACTTCGAGGTTTGTCCGCCCGATGCGACACTGAGTTGTGACCGCAGCCGCATCATCCAGGCGCTTTCAAACTTGCTTCAGAACGCGCTCAAGTTTTCAAGCGCAGGGGGCGGCGTTCGAATCCATGCCGCCCAGGTGAGCGACGAAGTGCAGTTCGTGGTCACCGACATGGGACGAGGCATTGCCGAGGGCGAGCTGCCGCACCTTTTTGAGCGCTACTGGCGCTCCAGGAGCGGTAATGGCGGCGCAGGACTGGGGCTGTTCATCGTGCAGGGAATCGCGCGCTCCCATGGGGGCTGGGTCGGCGTTTCCAGCGTGCCGGGGGTAGGCAGCAGGTTCGTGCTTGCCATTCCCCGGCGCGCGCGCGCGCCGGGGGCGCGGGCGGCCTGAACCGTCTCGAAGAGCGCTGGCTTGCTTATTATTGTTGTGGCAGAATTATTTCTTATGAAAATAATCTCACTCAGGCTTCCGGTATTCGTTGGCTGCGCGGTCGCGTTGTTCTCAGGCTGTGCCGGCAAATCCGTGGGCGCTGCGAAGGATTGGAATGCGGCGATGGAGCGCGAGCTTGCAACTTTGCCCAAGCAGGCTCTGCCGTCTGACAAGGCCAAGTTCAGCGGCGAGGTCGAGGCCCAGGGCGCGCCAGCTGTGGCGCATTCCACGGGGCTGGCCCGCATTACCATTCCTTTGGGCACCGAACAGCCGATTTCGTGCTTTGTTTATTACGAACGCATCAGCGCGGGCGACGCCATACAAAAGCTGTTCGCCGACATCGTACTTGGAGAAAAGCGCCTGGGCGCTTTTGACGTGGGCGTACTGGCCACGTACCCCTACCTTTACGCCGAAGCCGCCTACGGTATCGACCGTGGCGGCGAAAAGTTTCACGGCACCGAGAAAATCATCGCGGTTTCATTTTTCCAAAACGCGCTCATTTGCCTGCATGACGAGGTTGGCTATCGCCAAACGTTTCGCCGTGTCGTGGAAGGGCTGGCGGCCTCGCTCAAGATAGTTCCCGCGAATTCGTTGGGAACTTATGTGCGCGCGCGCCAGATTCATCGCATGAGCAGAAATGATGCCGTGCTGGGCTACACTGAAGACGTATGGCTTTCGAACTCCAAAAACCTGAGTGACTTTTTTGAGTTCCGTTCCCAGATTGACTTGGGTAGTGGTACTGCTCCGGTTGCCAATGACGTGGTTTTCGGCGAAGAGGTTGACAGCAAGGGGCGCCTGAAAAGCGGCACCTACCTGGTTTCTGAGAACGGACAGCTGCAGACCAATATGAAGTTGGAGTCGTCGGACCGGAAAAACTATCGTGCGGCGGGGTTGCTCATGGGCCGGAAATATTCGGTAAAATTCGCGGCAAAAAACGCGTTGCTCGCGCACTACGGCGAGAACGCCCTGCTGGCGAAATTTGCCAGCGGCGAGGCCAGCGAGTCGGTGACCGTCGAGCATTACCTGCCCACGGTCAAAGCTTTGGGCCCCTTTCACAAGAAACTCTGGTTAAAAGGCGTGGCCGCGGGCGGCCACGCCAAAGTTGGTGCGCAGGTGGGCAAGCTGGCCACCGAAGGCGAAGTGGACGGGCACGGTTACGTCTCCGCCACGATTCCCTCGGGTCAGGATACGATCACGCTGGAGCGCCTTTATACAGAAGGCGCTCCCTGAGCAAAGGACTCGGTGCAGTCTTACTCGGCGGGCTGTGTCGCGGGTGCTGGCTCAGCTGGTGCCGAGGCCGAGTGATAGCCTGGGACTTCCGAAGGACGCAATACCGGCGTCTTGGGGTCCTGGCCGATGGCTTTCACGTCTTTGACGGAGCGTGAGTTGTCATCGATGGTGCTCTGAAGATTTCCTTTGTCGACCATCAGCACACCGTCGCGCATATAGAGCAGCTTGCGGTGCTGCGAGCAGTCGGTGTCCAAACCCAGGCTGGAAAGCGTGATCGAACGCTCAAGCGCCTCGTCGGGATGGCGCAGGTCGAGCAGGCGATAATCAAAGCCGGGGCCGTCAGGAGTCGATTTCATGCGATACTCGATGCCCAGATCGCGTTTTTGAGAATCGTCGGGAGCGGGTCCCAGCAGCTTGCTCAGCTTAAGCGCAAGTTTGCTGTCGGGAATGGCGCCCTTGATTTGAATCGCGCCCGAGATGGAAGTGTTGTCTTTGATATTGCGCACGCTGCAAACCAGCTCGTCGACCAAAACTTTCTTGCCGGCCATGACGTCGTGGATGACGTCCATTTCCAGCTGCACTCCGTCCAAGGCGGCGATTGCGAGCAGTCGATTGGCCTCTTCGAGCGCGTGCTGCTTGGCGGCCGCGGCCTGTTGGGCGGCCCGATCTTTTGCGTCCTGCGCGTTTTGCTTGAGGCGGTCGCTGAACGGAGACGCCAGTGCCGCCGAGGCAGCGAAAAGACCAGTAATAGCGGTAAGTACGAAGAGTTGATTTCTTTTCATGAGGATAGACACTTCAAGGCGTGTGCCAGTTGTGGGGGTGGAGAAAAGGGGTGGAAGGCGTGGAATCGGGTGGCTAGGGTTTGGACAGATGGCTTGATATCCTGCACTTGGTCGAGTTTCATTCTCCTTAAAGGTCAGAGTTCGCATATCCAGTTTGGCGGTTTCCAAAACCACCTTCGACGTCCTGAGGCATAAACACCACTCACCGTACGCCAAGTCCCGGCCAAACCCGAATCCCGCTCACAATGGAAGCCATCTGTTCCCTGATATTCATTGGTCAAGTGAAGCACGCTGCCGGTATAGCGCCCACCGGCCCGATTTTTTTATCACCGTGGAAAACCGCGAAAAATAAGCTTCGTCGGCCGGCCTGCCGCCGCGAACCAGATAATACTGGTAAGGCGCCCCGTGCTGCTCGTACCGAAAAAGAAACGGCTGATACTGTGCCGGAGCCGGCCGCCGCGCCTGCGGCTTGTAGCGTACCGGGTTCAGATGCGTCTGGAATAAGTAAGGATTAAAGCCGCCACCCACGACCAGGTGATAATAGTTGTGGTCGTGCAGATGCGGGTCAAACGTGGTGCCCGCGAACTCTGGCGAGGAACGGTCAAAGACCAGCGGCAGGAGCGTCGAGTTGCGGGGAATCACCTCGACGACGGGCAGGACTTCGGCAATCTCGACCGATATTCGGTGCTGCTTCGCAATCAAACCAAACATGCACCACGCCAGGCTCAAGACCAGCACGGCAACCGCCACGGGACTGAATCGAACCCCTCCCAGAAACAACGCCACAAAGAAGTAAGCCAACGCGGCCATGCGAAGATTGATGAAGGTGTAGTCGTATAGACGAAAGGGAAATACGAAAACCGCCAGCGCACAAGCTGCGGCCAGCCACAGATATCGCAGGGAGTGGCGAGCTCGGCTTTTTCTTTCTTGCCACAATGCCAGCGCCACGACCGCCAGCACCGCAAGCCACGGAATGACCGCGAGGCGCGAAAAGCCGCCGCTATTGAACATGAAGCCGAGGTAATTCAGGCTCGATTTCAAAGGCACCCATTTGGGGGCGGCAGCGATGGCGCCTTCGGCTTGTGAGGCCTGCCTTTCGAACAGAAGCCAGCACGCCTGTAGACAGCCGGCCGCGGTCAGTAGCACCAAACGCCAATGCGCCGCCGGGCGCGATTTTAATCGCATGTCCCACAAGAGCAGAAACGCGCCCATGGCCACGTAGAGCAAAAAGGTGAATGGGTGCGTGAAAAACAGGCTCAGCTGCCAGCCCAGCATTCGTACCGCAGACCAGGGCCCCTTGTGGGCCCGTTCAAGATCAAGCAACGCCAGCAAGAGTAAGGGCATCGAGTAGAGAAAGTTGACGTTGCCCAGGAAAAATTGCTGGTTAAATATCAGCGGGAAAAAAACAAGCAGTCCCCAGCTCGGAAAATCTGTTCTGCGATAGCGTGAAATGGCCAGAACCAGTCCGGCGACAAGCAGAACATAGACCGACACCGAAAGTTTTCCGGCCACCTCGATTGGAAACAGCAGGCCAAAGGCGAGGGTTAGCGCATAAAACGTCATATAAGGTCCTGCGCTCAACACCAGCTCGAAGTTGCGGCTGTAGTCAAAGGCAGGGTCGTTTCGAAACTGAATCATCTGGGTTTGCAGCAGATGAAGCGGGTAATCCTGCATTGCCAGAAAACGATCCGACCAGATGGGCCACAGCGCGGCCAATGTGAATAACGCGACGGCTGCCAGCCAGGCGCTTCTTGAATCCGACAGGGATTTTAGCAAGGCGGCTCTCATGCGGGTACCAGATGCTCCCAAATCAAATTATGCGGCGTACACGCGGTGCTGTCGCCTATTAATTTTTTAAGATGAGCAGGACAATGCCGAGCAGCCCGGCTTAAACCGTGCCCACTCAGGACGCCGCACGGCTAGATCGCCTGCACCGGGCTGGTCCTCGTAGGGATTTTGCAGAACCTTCATAAGTCGGTCGAGCACCGAAAGGTCGCCGGCTTCGGCGGCAGTGATAGCATTCTGCGCCAGGTAATTTCGGGGCACATACTTGGGATTCACCTTCTTCATGCCAGCGCTCGCATTGGGTTTACGGCGTACCGAGTAGCGCCGCGACCATTCCAGCCAGCGGCTCTTAAGCTGGGGCGCCATCGCCGTGGCCGAATAGAACGCGGGGCTGATGGCTGCGACAAAGTCACTACCGCCGTCGGGCCAGTCGCACAGGCCGCGAAAAAACAGGGTAAAGTCGGTCTCGGCTGCTGCAAGCAGCTCGAACATCCCGGTGGCGATGGCTTTGTCCTCTTCGTGCTCGAGCGACTCCAACCCAAGTTTTTCGGCCAGATGCCTGGCATAGCTTTCATGAAACGTCTTCTCGTACAGCGCCAGGCATTGCTGCGTGCGTTGCCGGTCTTCAATCAGAGGCAGCAGCGCCTCGGCCAGTCGCTCCAGGTTCCACAGCGCAATACCGGGCTGGTTGCCAAAACAGTAGCGGCGCCCCTGGGCATCGGTGGTGTTGGGAGTCCAGTCAGGCACATAGGGCTCAAGCCAGCCATACGGACCGTAGTCAATGGTCAGGCCCAGCATCGACATATTGTCGGTGTTCATCACCCCATGAACAAAACCCACGCGCATCCAGTGCGCGGCAAGCCGGGCGGTGCGACGGCAAATCTCGTCGAGCAGCAAGGCATAAACATCCGGGGCGTCCGCGTCGAGCTCGGGGTAATGGTCTTGAATCAACAGCTGGGTCAGCTTTTTGAGCAAGCCGTGCTCGCCGCTCGAGGCCAGAATCTGAAAATTCCCAAAGCGCAGAAACGACGGACTTACCCTGCATACGACCGCTCCGGGTTCGGCCTGGGAATTTCCGTCGTAAAACATGTCACGCACGACGTGTTCGCCGGTGGCCACCAGGCTCAGCGCGCGCGTGGTGGGCACGCCCAGAAAATGCATCGCCTCGCTGCACAGGAATTCGCGAAGCGAAGAGCGCAGCACGGCCCGGCCATCGGCCCGCCGGGAGTAGGGCGTAGGCCCGGCCCCCTTGAGCTGAAATTCCATCCTGCCGCCCGCCGGCGTCAACGTCTCGCCTAAAGATATGGCGCGCCCATCGCCCAGCTGTCCCGCCCAGTGGCCAAACTGATGTCCGCCATAACGGGCCGCAAAGGGCTTCATCGCGGGCAAAATTAAATTTCCGGCCAGGATATCAATCGAGTGCGGATCATCTTTGGGGTTGCAGATACCCAGCTCACCGCCCAGAGGCTCGGACCAAGCCAGAAGTTTCGGGTTGGTGACCGCGGTGGGTTGAACCGGTGAGTAGGCCACATCGCTCACGGCTCGCGTGTGGTTCTCGAGAACTTTATCGCCCGGCAGGCGGTCGACAAATCGGGACTCCCATTCGAGCCGCGAAAAGTCGGTCAAGTCAGCCATGGGAGTAGCCTTACCCTAACGCAGCCGAACTTCGTCAAAATAAACGGCATAATTGGGGGCCATGCGAAAATTCACGACGCGCTTGGCTATCAAATGCGTCATGACCGCATGAAAGATCGGAATCACTATCGCGTCTTCGTTGGTCAGGATGGCCTGCGCTCGTTCTATTTTCGCGCGGCGCACCTTTCCCGGGGGCAGGGCCGCGATTTCATCCACCAGCTTGTCGTAGACCGCGTTTTTCCAGCCCGTGGGATTGTTGGGGTCGTTGCTTTGAAATGAAGCCAGATGCCAGATGGGGTCAATGAACGAGGCGCCGCGGGCAAAGCGATACAGCTGCGGAGTATCGTTGCGAATGGCACTGACATAAACTTTCCAGTCCATCGCCGCCAGCTTGACCTCGAGCCCCAGCTTGTTTTTCAAATCATTCTGCAGCTTTTCCATGAACAGGGCACCCATGGCGCTGCTGTTGAACGCGGCGGTGATTGTGAGCGGCGAAGCGTGAAGCCGTTTTGTGACCGCCTCGCGGCTCGCGGAAAAAATATCGACATTGCGCTTGAAGGGCAAAAAGCCCTCGAGCCCGGGCGGCAGCCAGCTGGTCGCAGGCAGATTTCCGGCTTTAAACAGCGCCACGT
This sequence comes from Deltaproteobacteria bacterium, assembly GCA_016194725.1. Classification (GTDB taxonomy): domain Bacteria; phylum Bdellovibrionota; class UBA1018; order UBA1018; family UBA923; genus JACQAX01. The sequence goes on along the minus strand of JACQAW010000292.1, from coordinate 3,284 downwards.
ACTCCTCTTTTTCAATCGAGCCGGCCACGGCGCGCCGAAACTCACGATCATTGAAAGGGGGCTTGCGCGCATTGAACGAGATAAAATAGGTCGCGACTTGCGGAAACTCCTGCACCACGCCCAAGGCGCGCAGCCGGTCCAGGTCAAGCGGCGGAACGCGCGCGACCACGTCCAGCGCACCCGACTCAAAAAGCGATACCGCGGTGGACTCTTCGGGAACAATGCGAAACAGCACGGGCAAAGTGCCGGGCTTGACGTTCCAGTAACGGGCATTGGGCTCGATGCGAATTTCCTCGCCCTGCTTGTAAGACGTAATGTGGTACGCGCCCGTCGAGGGGCCCCGCGGCGGCCACCTGCCGCCATTGGCCGCCAGCACGTCTTCGCGAACGGGCAAGGCCTGGGGAATGGTAAGGCTGTGCAGAAAATACGAGGCCGGTTTCTCGAGTTCAATAACAACCTTGGCGTCGCCCTCGGCACGAACAGCAACCCCGTCTGCGGCGCCGGTGCCCGCATAATAAGCCTTCGCGCCGCGAATCATGAAAAGCAGGCTCGCAAGCTTGGCGCCAAGATGCGGATCGAGCGTGCGTTTGATTCCCAGCACCACGTGCTGGCTGGTGAGCGGCTTGCCGTCGGACCAGAACAGATTCGGACGCAGCTTGAAGACATACCGCTTGCGGTCCTTGGAAATTTCCACCGACTGCGCCAGCTTGTGCTTGAGCCCACCCTCGCCGTCATAGCCCATCAGCCCGTCCATCACATTGGCCATGACTCGCATCGAAACGTCGTCGTCGCAAAGGGCCGGGTCGAGAGAAACAGGCTCCATAACCAGATGCGTGCGAATCTCGCGCGGGCCGTCGGCCGCCAGGCCGGATGCCGCGGGTAGAATGAAACAACCGAACGCGAACGGCAGACACAGTTTTTCCAAGCGCATTCAAAAATGTTGGCCTGCAGCGGCTTAATTGGCAAGCCTGCAGATCATAATGCGCGCGCCGGCTACTGAGCCTGGCGGGCCATGCTTGCTGATTTTCAAATGCTGATTCTTGTGGCAAACAATAGGGAATGGCACCCACCACGGACATCATATATGGCCCGCCCCCCCAAATTCGCGTTATTCCCGCGCCGTTCGGAATCAGCGTGGCCATGATGGTCGGAACGTTTTTCGTCGCTCATTATAACGTCAACGGCCTGCGCGACCCGGCTGGCTACGCGCCCGCGGTCATGTTCGCGGTTTTTACCTTGGTTTTTGGCTTTTTATATTGGCGCGGCAGCGTGCGCATCACTCTGGGCGCGGCTGACATTCTGGTCGAGCGGCTGTTTCCAGCGTCCGGACGCGTGATTGCGCGCATTCCTTATCCTTCGGTCGCACGGGTGCAGGAGAACAAGACGAGCCTGAAGCTCACCTTGTACTCGGTACAGGGACGCGCGCTGCTGCGCATTCCGGGCATGGCCAGCAAACTCGCGGGCGAGTTCACGGCTTCGGAAAAGACAAAAGACCTGCCGGCATCAGGGTTGCTGCGCGAACGTCATCTCTTGAAGCTGGAGCTTCTCAAACGCTGCAACAACGCCACCGAGTCCTAACGATATTGCACAAAACGCACGGCGGAATTTTTGAGGTCTTCCTTGCGCTTGTCGTAGCGCGTGACCATCAAAGGCGAGCTCCAACCCGCCATATGCTGCACGGCCCGGTGAGGTGCCAGGTTATCGAGCGCATTGGACACGGCGGTGGCCCGCGCGGAATGGGGTGAAACGCGGTAGCTTACCCCCGCAAGCTTTGCATAGTATTTTACGACGTAAGCCACGGCGTTGGGGTGAAGCGCCTTGTCTTTGACCCCGGTCACGTTGTTTTTCTGCGGAGTAAACAACGGCTGGTCGAGCGTCAGCGATTTTCCGGCCATTTCCAGATAAGTGTCCAGGCTGCGAATCAGCTCGGGCGTCAGAGGCAAGACGCGCTCTTTATCGCCCTTACCTCGCACTCGGATCACACGCAGGCCCTCGCGCTCAAAGAGGTCTGAGGTGCGTAGCCCCACGAGCTCCGCACGCCGCAGCCCCAGGTGAAAAAGCACCATGAGCATGGCGTGGTGCATGCGTCCATTCACTTTATGCCGCGCCGGCAGCTCAAGCATCTGGCGCACGCGGTCGTTGGGAATATCGCGGGTGGGCGACTCGCGTCCGGCGGTGAAACTTTTCACCGCCTTGGCCGGATTGTTTGGAATGACGCTGTTAAGCACCAGCCAGTTCAAGAAAGATTTGAGAGTCGCCATTTTTCGATTGATCGAAACATGCGAAAGCGGCGCTCCGGTGCGCGAACTGGTCTTGGTGCGCAGCCCCTCGCGGTATTCGACCAGGGTGTGCACATTCATGGGCTTACCGGTGGCTTTTAAAAAAGTCAGAAACTCGGTGAGATCCGTCTCGTAAGCGCGCCGGGTGTGGGCACTGTTTTGAACCTTTAAAAAGGAATCCAAATGCGACCAAAATCCGGCATTTTCCCAAAGTGGGGTACCCGGCATTACCCGGTAACCCGTAACCCGAGTCCCGTGGCCGGTAACCCGTGACCCGTGACCCGTTTCGGTACCCGAACCCGAACCTGTGACCGTGCCTGTACCGGCGGCGGGCCCTGAATCCGGAGCGGGTAGAGCAACGACCGCCAATTTTGTCGGCTCAAATTCCGGGGCGACGACTGTCTGCCCCTCAACTTCAGCCATCGCCTGCCGAAACGCCAGGAGTGCCCCTCTATAGGAATACACCAGTGCCCGTCCAAGTCGCCTGAGTTTACTGGTCACCAATGGTACCCCGTTTTATTGGCTGATATTTATTAGTGATAATTAAACTTATCACCAATAAATGTACCTGAAAAAGCCTATATCACAACAAATGATTTAGGCATGTCGGAATTGGCAAAGTAAGGTGAGGGAAGGCCACGGCAAGACAGCACAGAGACTATTCGTGTGCCGAAACCTGGCATTGTTTGTTGGAGAAAAAAAACGAAGCACTCGGACTCTCTTATGACAAAATTGAGGCGGAGCGCTATTTCTTATTCAGGGCGTCCATCATCTCATTGAAAGCCACTGCCACATCCTGGAAGTCGTCCTTGGGACGAAGCCTTACGCGTGCCGTCATGTTGCCGCCTTTGATCTCATCAAACACTCTCTTGAAATGATAAAGCGGACCCACGGTCCGATGCGAATATATCAGCCCGATAAGCGCGATCACACCGAGAAAAGCCCCATTTCCCAGCATAAGCCAGCCAATGATCTGCCGCAGTTCGGCGTAGAGCTGCTGCTTGG
>JACQAW010000291.1 GCA_016194725.1 Deltaproteobacteria bacterium | reverse complement strand
TTGTATCAGCGGCGTGGGATGCCCAGCCCGGCAGACGGCACAGACTCGAAAAAAATCGTCGAAGTCGCCCGGAAATTCGGGCTCGAAGCGAGCGTCGCCGAACAGGTGACGTTCGAGGAATTGAAGCGCGCGCTGGCCGCGGGATACACGCCGATTCTGGAAATTCAGGCGTGGCCAACCAACGAAAAACGGCCTGCCTCGTGGCGGGAGGTCTGGGACTCGGGACACTATGTCGTCCTTACTGCGCTGACTGATGAGTGGGCTTATACGATGGACCCGTCTGTTCCGGCTTCCTACACTTATCTGCCGATTAGCGAGCTGCTTGATCGTTGGCATAATGTAGATGAGCCGGTGGGGGCTCCGGGGCGGCCTTATCAGCATCTTGCGATTTTGATACACGGAAAGAATCCTTCGCGGCTGATTCGGATGGAGTAGGCGCGGTTTGGAGTTTGGAGCCCAGTTTCGGTTGCAGTCAGTTTCGAGCCGTCGTAGTTCCGACCTTAAGCTTTCCGTATTGCAACCCCAGCACCTGCGAAAAAGCGTCGGCGGCGACGTAATTCGAATTTCCATAAAGGTCGGCCAGGTTATCCGTGAACAACTGAACCACCTCCCGCTTGAATTCGACCGTCACATTCGAAAAACCACCGCGAGGATGAAACGCGACGTAATATGGGTTCTGAGTCAAGCCTGCCTCAAATGCTTCTTTCAGCTGGTCCACGCTGGGCTCCTCAACCACATTGGCAGCAGCTACGCCCGCCGGGCTTATGATGCGAATGACGACGTACCCGAAATCCTTTTTAATCACCTGGGCCAGGCCGCGACCCGCGGCATCCGAGCAGGCCAGGATGGTAATAACGTAAGTTCGCGTGCCATCCGTGGGCAGCTCGGGCTTACCCACCTGAAAACATGCACTTGCGCCGATTGTTTTTCTCAGCAACGCCGCTGCCCGATACCACGGCGGGCTGGCCGCCAGGGCGGACTGGGCGATGAACAGGAAAGCCACGACAACCAGAATGAATTTATTCATGCGCCCGTTATAGCGCGCCAATTCAAGATGTAAAGCGGGATGATTTAGGATAGGGAACGGCTCATGAAAACCTATTCCGCCCCCTGCCTGAGTGGTCTGGTATTGGCTCTTTTTATCGTGCTTGGAGGCCCGACTGCGGGGGCTGCGCAAATGCCTGTATCCGCCGGCAGCTTTCAGCGTATCTATGACCCGAGCGTGGGCGAAAAGGAAAAATGGTACATCAACGACCATACGATTATCCGCGGCCACGACGGCCTTTGGCACATGTTCGGCATCACTCATGCCGAGCCGGCGGACCCTGAGCGCGAAGTCAAATTTGCGCACGCCACGTCGCCCGTGCTTACCCAGCCGCAATGGACCAAACAGCCGTTTGCGCTGACGGCCGAACGCCGTCACCACGAAGTACTCCTGTGGGCTCCCTATGTTTTCGAGCACGACGGAATCTACCACATGTTCTACTGCGCCGGCGACCCCAACCACGCCCGCTATCGCATTCACCAGGCTACGTCGCGCGATCTGTGGCACTGGACGCGGGTAGCGGCGAATCCGATGGTTGTCGATGGCTACGATGCCCGCGACCCGTTCATAACCCGCATCGCTGGGCGCTGGGTTTTGTACTACACGGCAAACACCACCGCGCAGGGCGGGCATCACATCGTCGCTTACCGCACCAGCCAGGATCTCATGAACTGGGGCAAACGCCACGTGGCTTACGAATCGCCCGAAGTTGGCACCTGGGGCGGCCCCACTGAGTCGCCATTCGTGGTTCAGCGCGGCGAATTCCATTACCTGTTCACCGGTCCGGCCGGAAAATATGAAGCCACGAACGTTTACCGAAGCCGCGACCCGTTTCATTTTCAGGACTCGCAGCTCGTGGGCCAGATTCCCGCGCACGCCGCCGAAGTGGTGCAGGACCTGGATGGCACGTGGTACATCACGCATGCCGGCTGGGGACAACAAGGGCTTTGGCTCGCACCATTGCATTGGTGAAAAACAATAGCGGAGACCTGAATCAAAGGTGAAAAAAAAGCGGCCGCACCCTCATGGCACGGCCGCCTATCACTTTACTTCACGTCGGAAAGAATCAGCTCTTGGCCTGGCCGCCCTTCATCTGGCCACCCTTTTCCTGGCCACCTTTAGCCTGGCCGCCCTTTTCCTGACCGCCTTTGGCCTGGCCGCCCTTTTCCTGACCGCCTTTGGCCTGACCGCCCTTTTCCTGACCGCCCTTGGACTGGCCGCCCTTTTCCTGACCGCCCTTGGACTGACCACCCTTGAGCTGGCCGCCCTTGGACGTGTCGTTCAGGCCCCAGAAAAAGCCGTCAAAGGTGCTGGCAGCAAGTGCGCTCAGCAGACCGCCGCCGTAGAGAATTTCCAGACCATAGAGACTGCCACCGAGAATTCCGGCTCCAAACAGGCCCGGAAATACGCCGCAGCATGCACCGCCGAACGGACCAATTCCGCCGAATGGACCAAAGCCGCCGAAACCGCCAAAGGCGCCGATTCCGCCGATTCCGCCAAAGGGCCCTACTCCACCCAGACCCAAGCCGCCAAGTCCGATACCTGGAACCACTCCGCCAAGGCCGACGCCTGTGCCGACGCCGCCGACAAGTGCTCCGGCCGCAAACGGGCTAGCCAAAATGGCGGGCGGAGCCGCGATAGGCAATGCCGCAATCGGTGGAGCGGGAGCTAGCCAGGGCACATGAAAAAAGCTGGTGTCCCAGTCCGTTGCGTTTGCAGGGCCCCAACCCCATTCCGATGCCGAAGCACCGAGGCCCATCATCAGGCCGATCGCGGTAAAAACTGCTGTGGTAGACTTCATCATTTTTTCGCCTCCTTGTGTAAATGAATTAAGTTCACAACTGGATAAAAGCGCACCACTTGGGGGATGTCGAATGTTATTCAACGATTGCCCGCGCTAGTCGCATTGCTTCCCGCTGCTGACCAGTCCACTGGTGCGGGCTCCGCCCAACATTTTCGTGCCGACGTATTAAGGCATTGTGAATTCACGCTGGTAATTTAAACTCAGAGACCAAATGAGACACCTGCTTATCGCCCTGTTCGCTCTGGGAATCGCCGCAGGCACCATTGCCTGCAACTCTCCCGGCGCCAACAATTCAAATGAAATTCTTATCGGCGAAGTCGAAGCGCTCACCGGTAGCGAGGCTGCCTTCGGCACCTCCACGCACAAGGGCATCGAGCTGGCGATCGAAGAGGTCAACGCCGCCGGCGGCATCAAGGGGCGCAAGCTTCGCGTGCTGGCGCTGGATGACCAGGGCAAGCCCGACGAAGCCGCTCTGGCGGCCACCAAGCTGATTACCCAGGACAAGGTACTGGCCGTGATTAGCGGCAGCAACAGCACGCGCTGCCTTGCCATGGTGCCGATTGCCCAGGGTCGCCACCTGCCTTTCGTGGCCACCGGCGCCACCAACCCCAAAGTCACCGAGCAAGGCGATTATATTTTTCGAACCACCTTCATCGACCCGTTTCAGGGCGTGGTTATGGCGACGTTCACGGCTAAAACACTCGGTCTAAAAAAAGTGGCGATTCTTAAAGACATGCGAAGCGATTATAGCATCGGGCTGGCGGAGTATTTTTCACGCACGTTTAAAAAAGAGGGCGGCACCATTACCAGCGAACAAACTTACAGCTTTGGTGAAGTCGACTTCAAGTCGCAGCTGACCTCGATGGTGGCCACCCGGCCCGACGCGATTTTCATTCCCGGCTACTACACAGAGGTGGCGCTCGTGGCGCGACAGGCTCATGAGCTTGGCGTCAAAGCCGTGCTGCTGGGCGCGGACGGCTGGGACTCGCCCAAGCTCAAGGAAATCGCCGGCGCCGCGATCGCGGGCGGATATTTTTCGGCGCAGTACTCGCCCGAAAGCCAGGACCCGCAAGTTCTCAAATTCATCAAGGCTTTCAAAACG
>JACQAW010000290.1 GCA_016194725.1 Deltaproteobacteria bacterium | reverse complement strand
GGTACCGGTGTAGTGCTAGGCCATTTTGTCATTTTGGATTTCATCCAGTTCGGTGCCTCACGCGCATAGCATTCGTTCCACAATTTCGTTCTCAAGTCGTCGTTGCAATCACCGCCAACATCATTGCCATTTTTCTTGCAGTTCGCGGCCTCGCTGCACTTGGGCTTCATGTAATCCTTGGCGCTCGCCACCCACGCATTCTGTTCACCCATCACTGTTTCGAAGTCATTGCTGGCGCGCCACCAGATCTCACACGAAATCAAACGCGAGTAGCTCGACAAGAGAATCTTGTTGGCCATCGTGATGTCGCAGGCGCCAATCGAGGTCGGATCGGCATTGCTCGCACTTGTCTTGTTCGGGTCCGTGCCATCGGTTGGGCATTGCAGCTTCGAAACCTCGTCCACACTGCCATTGTGCAGCTGAATGACCTGGTTGGTGACGTCCGCAATTCCGCCTTGCATGCGAATCACGTCAGCTGCCAGCTCCTGGCAGGGCTTTGAGCCCTCGATATCCAAAAGGTGAATGCTCTTTTTCTTCAGCTCGCCCAGCACTTCTTCTTTATAATGGTTCTGAGCCTGCACAAAGGCGCCGCGGTACTGGCCGTATTCCCAGGCGCAGTGCGCGTTCTGATTGTCGACCTTGAAGCCACCGCCCGTTACCACGCCCAGCGTGGTCGAGACATGAAGATACTGTCCGCACTGTTCGCCGCAGGAGTGCCCCGGCGAGGTATCGGGCAGCCAGTTGTGGTTCATCGTGGCCGGAATATCGCCACCTTTGGCGTTTGCTTCACGCCAAGAGTAAGCGGCAGAAAGGTCAGCGCCCTCGCCCTGCATGATGTTGCAGACAGGAACCGCGCTAAGCCCTGCAGTAGCGATTACGCCGTTCACAAGCACACCGATGTACTGATTGGTGATTCGCTGGCCCAGTTCGTCCACCGCGGCCTGCTCGATCAGCTGAATAAGGCCGGGCTGTTTTCCCACAACTTGGCAAGGCGGTTGCCCAAGCAGTGGTGGGCCGCCGTCACGACACTTGATGTCCACACTCGATACTGCTGATGCGTCGACCTTTGGAAAAACCTCGTTGCGAAGCGCAGCTCTGGCTTCTGGCGTTTCAGAGGGAGGCGCGCAGGCTGGGTCTGAGGGGTTGCAGGCAGGCGTGGCTCCGGCAGCCATGCTCAAACTTGGCGAAAAAACCAATCCGATTGACAGCGCTATAGCGCACATCGATACAAAATAAGTACCCATGAACTGCCCCCCATATCCCCTGGAAATCTTCTGTCTTTGTAAATTTTACCTCCAAGAGTTAGAATAAGAAAGTCGGGTATTTTGACTCGGATTTGGGGGTGCCCTGTGACCTATATAACCATAGGTAATAATAAGCTTTTAACTAGAAATATTGTGATTTTTGCCTTGACCCTCGGAGTTCTTGCACTGCACGAAAATGCACATGCGACTGCCATGAAGACTCTGGCCGACGCCAACAACAAGTTCTACCGTGACTATCGCGACCTGGGGGCTGGGGCCAAACCCAGCGAAGTTGCGGCGCTACAAAACAGGGTTTTCGCGCCCGGGCTCAAAGAACTCGAACAGGAACATACTCAAAAGTTCAAGGGTTGGAAGAACGCCATCAAAGCCAACATGATCACGAAAGAGGAGTTTCTGAAAATCTTTGGCTACGCCATGGGCTCGAAGGGCCCGGGCGATGCAGCCGTAAAGAAGAAAGTCGAAGAGCCTGTAAAAGCGGTAGGCCGAGTGGGCGCCGAAACCGGCACCGGCACCCAGGGCGGTGCTGATGGCGCAAAAGACGCGAACTACGGCGGCAAACGCAAAGAGGTGGCGCCGCCGGTGAACGCTGACGGAATTGGCACCTACTGAACGATTTATTTGACCACGGCATTGCCGGTGGCGACCCAGCCCGAAGTGCCGGCCGCAAGGTCGCCCACCTTGTCCAGGCCCAGGCGCTGCACGCTTTCCGCCGCCACCAGGCTACGGCTTCCGCGATCACATAGAAAATAAACTGCCGACGCGCTTTTCAATTCCTTCCAATGCATGAGCAGCTCGCTGGTGGGAATGTTCACCGTGTCCGCAATTCGAAAACGGGCAAACTCTTCGGGCTCGCGCACATCAATAAAAATTGCGCCTTTGGCCCGCTGCTCCGCGAGCAGCTGTCGAAAATTCGCGGCATCCAGGCGCTCGACCTTCGACTGCGGCTTTACGGCCACCGTTGCACACATGGTCATCGCTCCGCCGCGTGGAAAGGAACGTGGCTTCGCGTCCAGGTTGAAGCTCACCACCTGCGTCAACACACCGGGGCTGTCCAATGCTTCCGCATTCTTGACTCGCACGAACTCATCGCGGCTGCTAATGAGCCAGTGCGGGTTGGTGCGCTTTTCGTGCCCGATGGTCGAAAAAAGCAGATCGGAATAATCGTGTCCGGGCAGCACCCAGCTGCTGTCAGGCAGCGCCCCCAGTTTGCCGTGGATGCTGTCGAACTGCGCCGACGGGTCGGCTCCGGGAAAGTCGGTACGTCCGCTGCCACCGATAAAAAGCGTATCACCGGTAAAGGCCGTCTGCCCCCAGTCGCCCTGCACCAGAAAGGTCATGCTGTCGGGCGTGTGCCCGCTGGTCGCCAGTGCCCGCACCGCGAGCCCGCCGCCCACCTCGATGATCTGCCCGTCGACCAGCTTCAAATCCGGCCGTGCCGATTTGGTCGAAGCGCTCATGGCAATGCGTGCTCCCAAATTTTGCGCCACCAGATGCGAGCCCGAGTAGTGATCCGCGTGCGTGTGGGTGTCGAACACCAGGGTTGCCGTCAGCTTTCGCGCAGCCAGAAACTCCTCGTAGATGTCTTGCTGATCAGCCCGGGGATCTATGATACAGGCCCGGTGCGAAACCTGGTCGCCAATAATAAAAGAAAGGCATCCGCCTTCGGCGCGCACCTGTTTGAAGATGAAACCCATTCGCAAAGCTTCACCATAATTCCCTTTTTAAGCCAGCCAAAAATGCATATAAACAAGGGACGTGTGAGGACTCCATGAAAATACTCAGCCTGCTCGCCCTGTGCCTGTTGCTTAACTCTTGCTCGAGCGCCGAGACCCGAACGGCCCCGAACCCCGCTCATTTCATCGAAACCATAAGTGCGCAAACTTTTTTCAAGGGAAACCTGCACACGCACACCAATGCCAGTGACGGCAACGTCTCGCCCCTGATGGCGATTACCTGGTTCAAGAAACACGGCTATAACTTTCTGGCGGTTACCGATCATGACCAGCTCACCGTCGATCACTCCCAGGACGGAAAAGACTTTATCACTATCAATGGCGTCGAACTCACCGGC
>JACQAW010000289.1 GCA_016194725.1 Deltaproteobacteria bacterium | reverse complement strand
CTGCATTATATAACTTTTACACGCCGTGTCAATGTGTAATCTTCAATGCTGCTTTTGAATTGATAACTATTTGTAATCAAAAGATTAAATAGGGCGGTCAATTTGTGCTGAAAGGGTTTTGAAGGAAAGGTTGATATAAGTGATCGGACAATTTAAAATTTCAGGATTGGGGGAAATCTTGAAATTCAGACCGTGGCTGGCTCTGGCCGTGTTGTTTCTTGCGCTTGGTGCAGGCGGCAGTGCCTCGGCAAAAGAGCTTAAATATTGCAGGGATGGCGCCTTAGTCGACTCCAAGTCGGCTTTGGGTCGGCAGCTGCATGCAGCGCCAGACACCGAGGCGCTCGCCGTCTTCAATAAAGTGGAAGACCCCAGCATCTGCGATTACACCCACGACGGCAAAGTTGATTACAACGTCGAACCGCGCTGCAAACCCATTTGCGAAAAGCGCCGCGGCCAGCTGGGCGATCTGCTCAGCTGTATTCGCGAGACGGCCGACGGCGCGTTGAACGACTGCTCGGCGAAGTACGGACAGTTCGTGGTGAACACGAGCGGGCTTCCGATTCGTTTCATGGCGCCGTCGTCACCGGCGCACGATATTCGCGGGCTGCTGACCACCGAAGCCGGAAAACGATCTGCGATCAAAATCAGCGTGAATGAAGAGGACCACGCCGTCGATATCTCGAAGCCGAACTGGAATTCGGATTGGAAAGCGCTGGTCGCCGATGCGGTCGCCGTCTGCGAAGCGGCTTCGGAAAAAAAACCCGCACGCGATTGCACGCGCCTGACCCAGGCCGGCCTGGGTTTCGCCGCGAAGGTAAAGCTGCTCGAAAAAGGCGCGGCGCTCGAAAACAAGCTCAGGGAAAAAACCGCCCCAGAGCTTGCCGGCGTGAGCGTCTGCGATCCCGGGTCGGGAAATTTTGGCCTGGGCGTGCCCAGGAAGCCGCCGCTTACCGCGAACAAGAAACCCATGAACGTACCGCCCGGAACCGGAAAGCTCGACCCGATTTTCCGTGACTGCCAGAACGGCAATGTCAGCGCGATCGAAATCAGATGCGCCGACCTGACCGCCTCGGGCCTGGGCGCGTTTACCGACGAAGTGCAGAAGATTTTCAATAACCCGGGCGTGCTGGTGAACTACATCGACCTGCTGCGGATTCGCTCGGTGGATGCGCTGATGAAAACGCATCGCGAGGTAATCGGGGCGCCGCTGGCGGGCTTGCCCAAGGGCTGCGACCGGTTCAAGGCAGGTATCGCGGCCGCTGAAACCCCTTTGAATGCCGCCGAAAAGAAAAATTTCGAAGACGCCAATTCGGCTGAAAATCTGTCGAGACTTCAAGAAACCGCCCGTAAAATGCAGGGCTTCGTTCGCGCCCAGCGCGAAGCCGAAGCCGTGCCGAAGTGGATCAACTGCCACCACAACGGCGAAACGCGGGAATGCGACTACAACCCGGCGTATCCCGCTGCTCTGGAGCGGCTGGACCAGATGAAACGGCTTGTGCGTAAGGGCCTGGAGCGCTATCCCGTTTTTTCGGCGCGCGATGAGCAACCCAAAAACATGGACGACCTGCCCGCAATCAATGCGATCGCCGGCGCAACGCCCGACACTTTGCCAAAAGTGCTGGCCGACACGCGCAGAAAAATTTCGAACGCGATCTCAAAAAATATCGGCAAGGCCTGCAACAACAGCAACGACAGCGGCGGGTGGGGCCAGAACAGCGACAGCGTGAGCTGGATCGATCTGGTGCGTCTGCCCGGACTTACCTCGGACACCGTGCATACGCCGCCTTTCGGTGTTTTCGATTCGATGCAACGGTGCCTGAAGCGCAAGGCTGATGACATCACGGCCGGACGTGATGAAGCTCAGGTGCTGGTGGCCGTGGGTTGCACGGCGGGCACCATAATGAGCGGGCCTTTCGTGGGAGTGCCGTGCGCCGGAGTGATGCTGGGCATGGCTGGAAGCGATTTGCTGCTGGCTTCGAATCGCGTGGATTGGATCAGGGAATGCCAGGAACAGCAGAAGGGCACCGAGGGAAAAGCGTTCTGCTCCACTGACGACTATCTGTCCGCCCGCGAGCAGTATGAGTCGGCTATCGAGGCAGCGGTGCTGGCCGGCGGGTTTGCCGCGCTGGAAGGCGGGCATGGCATTCTCAAGCTTGCCAAATATCTGAGCAAGGCCAAGCTGCTGAAATATGCCGCGCAGATTGGCGCCGCTGGTGGCGATGCCAAGGCGCTGAGCGGAATTGAAAAGGCCATTGGCGAAGACGCGCTGGCCAACGGAACGATGGAGTCGCCGGTGGACTTGTCGGCCTCGTCGAAGCCCAGGGGCAATCCCTTGGAACCGGAGTCGGGGCAGGCGGGAAAACCCGTTAACGGAACCGAAATTTCACAGCAGCCGGCAGTGGGCGCTCCGGTAGTAGCTGACACACCCACGGGTCGTCCGACCAAGCCGGATGGGTTGCGTCCGAACGGCGAAAATCCGATCGAAATCAAGATGCCGCGCGATCGGGCGCTGCCAAAAATCGATGCCGAGGCGCCGGCCCCCAGGAAAAAACTCAAGCCCAACGGCAAGAAGGGCATGGATAGGGTGGAGTACGGCTTCTCGGCTGAAAAGGGCGCGCCTGAAGTTACGGCGCCTGAAATCGAGCTCAAGTCGCCACTGCCGGGGGGCAAGCCCATGGTGGAGCCCGAGGTCAATTACTCCAACCTGGGTAAAACGCGCGAGCAGCTGGTGCGCGAAGGCGCGGGCGCGGCGCCCGCTGCGAAGCTAAAACCCCTGGGTAAGGGCGGCTTTCAAAGTGTTTTCGAAAACCCCACGAACAAGCTGCGGGCCGCGAAGATTTATGATCGCGAGCTGATATGGGAAAACACCCAGAAGCAGTTCAGAAGACGAATTGCTGCGGCGATCAAGAAGCGCGACCTGGGCGCGGCGATGAAATACAAACGCGTGATCGACGAGATGAAGGCGTCGATTCCCAAGGGCGGCACGGTTCCACCCGAAATCGACCGCAAGATTGCCGTCATGATTCAGCGGCAACGGGCGTATGGAAAAGTGCTGCGCGAGACCGTGGTGCCCCGCTTGAATAGTCTGATGGGCGGTGAAATCAAGGTGACCATGGTGGATGGTTTGGAAAACGTCTCCGATACCGGATTTTCGGACGTCGAAAAGGTGACGCTGGGGCAGATTGACGGCGCGCCGGCGGGCACGCGGTGGGTGGAGTCGGACCGTTATGCCGCCAAGCTGAAGGAAGGATCGCCGGAGTGGAAAAAATTCCGGGATGTCGAAGCGCGTTGGAACAGCTCGGTAGCGCCGTTTGACAAGCAGATGGCCGGCTCGGGCGAAAAGCTGGGCGTGGTGCTCAGGAAGGGCGATCAGGCGCTGGAGTTCGATTTCGGAACTCCGGGCGACAATATGTCGAACACCTTCATGAAGGTCGACGCCGGCGGCAACGTGCTCGAGATCAAGATTTCAGACTTTTAGAACGGTGTGGAAGAAGCCGTGCTCCACTTGGGCGCTTCGCATTCGCCCAGACCCCAGGTCAGACGTTTGGTGTTCTGCCCGTCGGCCGAGATGACGTACACGTTCTTCTGGCCCGTGCGGTTGCTGCTGAACACGAGAAAGTTGCCGTCGGGCGAAAAGTGCGGGTCTTCGTTGTTGCCTTCGTTCTTGGTCAGTCGCTCCAGATTAGTGCCGTCCACGCTCATCATGAAGAGGTCGAAGTGCGCGTCATTCAGGCTGGCGAAAGCGATCTTGTTGCCCATGGGTGACCAGCTGGGCGTGGCGTTCAATTTCCCGGCAAACGTAAGCCGGGTCGCGGCGCCAGGACTGGTTTTCATCGACTCGACCTCGCCAACGTAAACCATGGGCTGATTCGAGCGGGTGGAAATGAACGCGATGCGCTTGCCGTCGGGCGCCCAGGCCGGGTCGACGTCGGTGCCCAGCGAGCGGGTCAGGCGCGTGACTTCGCGCGTGGCGGGGTCGAGCAGAAAGATATCGGGATTGCCCAGAAAGCTCATGGTCAGCGCGATGTGGTGGCCGTTGGGCGAGTAGGCCGCACCCGAGTTGATGCCGTGGCGGTTCGACAGCAGCCGCGAGTGGCGCGTCGCGAAGTCGTACTCGTAGAGGTCGATGTTTTTAACGTTATGGCTGTTCTTGGTATAGAGCGAATAGGCAATGTGCCGGTTGTCGGTGCCCCACGCCGGCGCGAACGAAAGCGTGCGATGGCTGGTGAGCTGGTGCGGATTGGTGCCGTCGAAGTCCATGACCCAGATCTCTTTTTCGTGGGACTTATTGCATACCATCGTGATCTTGGTGAAAAAGATTCCTGGCTTTCCGGTCAGGGCCAGCATCAAATCGTTGCCCACGGTATGGGCCAGCACCCGGGGCTCGTTGGTCTTGGCGACATAGCGCTTGCCCAGGACCTGCTTGGTGCCCAGCACGTCGTAAAGGCGCATTTCAAACGCGATATTGTCGCCCGTGATCGAGATGCCGGTTTTGATCAGAAACTCGGTACCGATGGTCGACCAGTCCGAGATGCGAAACGATTCGAGCGTCAGGCCCGCCTCGGGCTTTTCGATAAATGCCGACGACGACTGCATCGAAAACAGATTCGTGTAATTCAGGTCGTTGATGATCAGCTCTTTAATGGTATTGGCCAGGCCCCTGGGGTCGCCCGAGTCCATTCCCGCCGACATGTATTTCGTGTTGGGAAAGGCCACCACGCTTTTCTTTACGCGAGCCTCGCCCACCGGAATGTAGACCTGCCCGGCCTGCGCATGCGCGTGAATAACGGTGGTGAAAAGAATGGCCACGACTGAGATGGATTTGCCCATTCATCCAGTATAGGAAGAAAATCTCAGAGCGGAAAGCCCAACGTGAGGCCATCGCTGAGAATGTCGGCCGGTGGTTCGCCAAAAGGCTGGGCCATTCGTATGGTTTGCAGGCAAAAAGCGTCAAACTGCTTGTTTCCGCTGCTCTTGGCCATAATGGTGTTGTTCACGTAACCGGCCCGGTCCAGAAAAACCACGACCTTGGCGTCGAGGTTCTGTTTTGACAGCCATACAGGAAGGTTCCAGTTGTCGCGCAGCCTGCCGGTCATTTTGCTGATGAACTGGTTGGTGTCGATGGCCGCTCCTCCGGAGGTGGAGTCGCCATTGGAGAGCTTGTTGCCTTTGGCGGCAGCCTTGGGCTTGGGGTGCGCGGGTTTGTCGTCCTTGGCGATCTCGTCCAGGGCCGCAATGCGGTCAATGGCGTTGCGAAGCGCTTTTTTGCGTTCGGCCTCTTTGGTCGCCGCGGAGTCGGGCTTCGGCTTGGGCTTGTCTTTTTCCACCTTGATCATCTCGTCGGGAGTCGGTGGGGGAGATGGAATTTTTTTCGCCTTATCGGTCAGGGTTTTCGTGAGCTGGGCGGCGTCGTGGAGTTGTTTGCTCAGATCGGAGACGTCATCTACGCGTGGCTGCACCTTGCCGAGGTCGGATTTCTTGACGTCGGGCAGGGCGACCAGGTCGACGCGAATGCTGGGCAGGAACTTGACCGGGCTATGGGGCAGCGCGATTCCCATTGCTATGGCAAAGAGGGCCAGCACGGCATGCGCGCTGGCCGAGGTTTTGAAGCCACGCCAGAAAAGCTCGTCACTGAACCGCGAGGTCACCAGCAGGCTTACGGGAACCGGGCGAGGTGGCGGAACTTTCTTTGGCTTGTCCGCTGTCATGGCCGTTTCACTGTTCTCCGGGCTTGGGGGGCTCGGTGACCAGGCCTACTTTGCTGATGCCCGCGCGTTTGACCTCGGCCATGATTTGCGCGACGAAGCCGTAGGGCACGTCCTGATCGGCCTGGATGAAAATTTCCTTGCTCGTCTTGTTCTGGTAAATCGCCGCGAGCTTGGTGCGGAATTCACGGGGGCGAATTTCATTTTTATTGAGGAGCAGTTTTTTTTCGGCCGTAATGACCAGCACGATCTGATCTTGCTGGTCGTCCAGGGCCTGGGCGGCCGCCTTGGGCAAATCGACCTGCACGCCCTGCTGCATCAGCGGGGCCGAAACCATGAATACGATAAGCAGCACCAGCATCACGTCAACCAGCGGCGTGACGTTGATTTCGCTTAGCGTGGCCGAAGTGCGCCTGCCGGGGCGGCTGGCGGCGTCGACGCCGCCACCGCCAAGGTGCATGGACACCTTAGTTGGCCTTCATCAGCGAACGTTGCACGATATTGAGAAAGTCCTGGCTGAAGGTATCCATTTCGACTGCCAGAATTTTTATTTTTCCCACGAAGTAGTTGTAGGCCATGACGGCGGGAATAGCGGCTGCCAGGCCCGCGGCCGTGGTAATCAGGGCCTCGGAAATACCGGGGGCCACGACTGCCAGGTTCGCGCTGCCCGTGGCGCCGATGCCCTGAAACGAGTTCATGATGCCCCAGACAGTGCCAAACAAGCCGATAAAAGGCGTTGCGCTGCCCACGGTGGCCAGCAAACCCACGGCCACCTCGAGTGCGCCGATTTCTGCCATCGTGGCGCGTGAAAGCGCGCGCGACACATTGGCAAGCCCCTCGCTTTTGACCGCATCGGCCTTGCCTTCGAGTGCCGAAAGTTTTTTGAGCTCCTTGAACCCGGCCTTGAAAACATTGGCCACCGGCGAATGGCTGTACTGGTCGGATTTGGTAAAAATTTCTTCAAGGTCCTGGCCGTACCAGAAGGTGTTCAGAAAGGCCTGCGACTCCTTGCGAGCCACCGTAAGCGTTTTGTGCTTCATCACGATCACGGTCCACGAAAGCACTGACGCCAGCAGCAGGCAGAACAGCACGAGCTTGGCCATCCAGCCGGCCTGCATGACCAGATCAAGCGGGCTCGTCTGCAAGCCGCCGTTCAATACAACTGCTCCGCTCAATAAAGCTCCAATCATCTGATTGCCTCCTGGGGTAGACCTTCGAGGATACTATCAGACTTCGATTTTTTTGGAACGGATCTGAGGAAGATACAGATAAATGACGAGTAGCACCGCAAGTACGATGCCCGACTCGGGTCCCGTCGTTCCACCCGACAGCAAGCTGCCCAGCCCATCGTCGCTTGCAGCACGCAAAAGCAGAAGTCCCGGCATGTCCTGGCCCATGAAAGGCAGTCCGAACAAGACATGCACGAGAGTCAGAAATGCCGCACAGAAGCTGGCCGACGCCATATAGCTGTGCTCGTTGCGCGCGATCATGGACAAGGTCAGGTTCAGTAGCGTGAGATTCATCGCCTCGGTCCAGCCCAGGTCGAACTGAATCCATTTCATCAGCAAATAGATGGCCGACGAGCCGGCCAGGGTGGCGAGCAAGCCGAGCTTTCGGTGCAGCTCGGGCTCGAGCACCTCTCGTAAGATATACTCCTCGACCACGACGGTGATAAACATGGCAGCACCAAATAGGGCAGCCGATCCTAAAGAGAACACGACCTCGTCAAATTTCATGTACACGCCCAGGTAGCTCATGTGCCCGCCCAGCGTGGAGCCGACAATGAGCACAGCGGCGAGAATCGAACCGTTCAGCGCATTGGGCGCGAAACTTTCGCGCAGGCGCAGGACGTTGAAGACCTGCCGGAACTGCGTGCGCGTCAGCGGCTGCAGGATCTGAAGAATGGTGACGAACACCAGCGCCGAAAAACCATACGTCAGTACCTGGTTTGCCCGCACCACGTCGCCGATTTTTTGCAGGGCCGAGCTGGTGGGAGAGCGGACGAACGAGTAAGTCACCAGCGTCAGGTAAATCAGGCGCACGAGCCAGAATGAAACGATATAACCCGTTGCCAATCCAATTGCGCGAGTGAGCGGGTGACGTAGATTGAGCATACGGCTATTGTATGCCAGATTATTTGGCGCGTCGAATCAGTGCTATTAGCGAAGCAGCGCTTCCTGTTTGATGAACCAGGCGGCATTCTGGTTCCGGCAGTTGGAGGTGGTGACCAGCATAGCCGGGTCGGCTGGTTCCAGCTGAATCATCATAAATGAAGGTAGCCGTCGCCGTGTCTGGCTTCATGGATGATGGTGGCAGCTCGAACAAATGATCCAGTGTAGTCGCCGTCCTGCGACGTGCCAGTCGGGAATCGACCAGGGAGCCACGTTCGGAATAGTGTGCTGTGGCGGTATGGACAGATTGTAAGCGAGTATGGCCTGAAACGCTTCGGTAACCTTGTCCTTGGCGCCGTCCGGGGCGGCGACCTGCGTATAGCGGTCCACCGTGTTGCATGCGCTGAAAAACACGGCGGGCAGGAGCAGCAATGGAAAAAGTAAGGCTGATTTCATTTCTGTAGCCCCACATCAAAATAAATTCCGCCAATGGCGATGTTCGGATTCAGGCCAAAGGCGCTGCGAAAAGGATCATGTTCGTAGGACGTCTGCAGAGCCGCGCCCAGAGTGAAGTTTTTCGGATTCACGATGTTCGCGTGCACGTTGGCCGAGCCGCGATAGCCAATGTGGTCTTTGTCGGTCGCCGACATTGGGGTCGTGGTCGAGCCGGTTTCGGCCAGAATTATGGGATCGGCCTTGACCAATCCACATGTTACAATCAGGCAGAATGTCGCCAGCGCCGCGCAAGAAAAGGGTTTCATAATGCAATGCGTTGTAATGCGGCCGTACGCGCTTCGAAAGCCTTTTTTGATTGTTTTTGTCGGAAAACTATTCCATCCGCAGTGATGTTCAATGTTCATTAAATTCAGCATGTTAAGCTAAGGTTTTTTTTGAAAGAGGAAATAGTGGCGGCGCACGAAACCTATGATCGAAACGAAGAGGTGCCGGTGACCTCTGACCGCGTGTTTGGCCTGGTCTTCACGACGCTTTTTTTGATCGTGGGGGCATTGCCGTTGCGACACCAGCTGCCGCCGCGCTGGTGGGCTTTTGTGCTCGCGGGGGCGTTTCTTGTCGCGAGTGTCGCAATTCCGGGTGCCCTGCAGACATTGAATCGGGGGTGGACCAGGTTTTCCCTCTTGCTTCAGAAAATTACTAATCCCGTTGTAATGGGTATATTATTTTACGCGTTGATTACGCCGATGGCCCTGGTGATGAAAATTCTTGGAAAAGACCCACTCAGTCTTGGTTTGAATTCGAAGATCGAAAGTTACTGGATTGAACGCAAGTCGGCTGAACCGTTGTCTGAAACAATGCGCCGGCAATTTTAGGCGCGGTAACGGGAGGAAAGATGTCATTCGTCAAAGAGCTTTGGGCTTTCATGAGAATCCGAAAAAAATATTGGCTCATCCCCATTATCGTCACCATGACCGTGGTTGGCGGATTGCTGGTTTTAAGCGGTGGAACCGTGGTCGCGCCCTTCATTTACACGCTGTTTTGATTCCATGCGAATCTTGGGAATCTCTGCTTTTTACCATGATAGTGCCGCCGCTCTGGTGGAAGATGGTCAAATCATCGCCGCCGCGCAGGAAGAGCGCTTCACGCGCAGGAAACACGATGCAGGTTTTCCACGCAACGCTCTTGCTTACTGTTTGAAGCAGGCTGGAACCAGCCTGGGACAGATTGACCACATTGCCTTTTACGACAAGCCTTTTCTGAAGTTCGAGCGGCTGCTCGAAACCTACCTTGCCTTCGCACCTCGAGGGTTCGGCTCTTTCAAAACGGCAATGCCACTGTGGATCAAGGAGAAGCTTTTTCAGAAAAAACTTCTTGAAAAGGAATTCAAAAAACACGTACCTGAATTCGACTGGTCCTCCAGGCTGCTTTTCTCGGAACATCACCTGAGCCACGCCGCGAGCGCATTTTTTCCTTCGCCCTTTGAAGAGGCGGTGGTGCTTACCCTGGACGGAGTGGGAGAGTGGGCCACGACTTCGGTATGCCACGGCTCGGGCAACAATCTGGAAGTGGTCAAAGAGCTGCGTTTTCCGCATTCGCTTGGGCTGCTCTATTCGGCTTTCACGGCCTATACCGGCTTCAAGGTAAACTCGGGCGAATACAAAGTCATGGGTTTGGCTCCCTATGGAGTGCCGCGGTTCAAGTCGTTGATCCTGGAAAAGCTTGTTGATCTCAAACCGGACGGCACCTTCAGGATGAACCAGGAATACTTTGATTATTGCACCGGGCTTACGATGACTAATGACAAGTTTGCGGGGCTTTTCGAGGGACCGGCCCGAAAATCCGCCGAGCCCCTTTCCCAGAGGCACATGGATCTGGCCGCCTCGATACAAGCGGTGACCGAAGAGGTCGTGCTGCGACTCACGCGAGGACTGGCGAAAGAAACGGGCTCGCGAAATCTGTGCCTGGCCGGCGGCGTGGCGTTGAACTGCGTGGCCAACGG
>JACQAW010000049.1 GCA_016194725.1 Deltaproteobacteria bacterium | reverse complement strand
GTGGCCTGTGACCCGTGGCCTGTGACCCGTGGCCTGTGACCCGTGGCCTGTGACCCGTGGCCTGTAGCCCGTGGCCTGTAGCCCGTGGCCTGTGACCCGTGGCCTGTGGCCTGTGGCCCGTGACCCGTACCTGTACCTGTACCTGTTCCCGCACCGGCACCAGTATCTGAAACGGTTACTGTTTAGCTACTGTCACTTTTTGCGTTTCGCCCACTCCAATGCCGCCAGCGCCCCTTCACGCCCCGCCCCCACCGGCAAAGCGCTGACGCTGACTTCGAGCTGGTCAAGCGCCGCGCTTTTCGCGGCCGCCGGCACTGCCGAGTTCGCCAGGGCGATCGCGACGTTGCGTACAAAACCCGAAAATTTCATCCGACCCATCGCGATGCCCGCGGTATTCGCCTTGAAGTCGCCCGCCGACCACCGCGCCAGCGCGGTCAATTCGGCATTGAACGCCGGATTTTTCGTCTCAAAGGCCGGGCCCGGTGTTACGGGGTCGTTCCACGGGCAAACGCGCTGGCAGATATCGCAGCCCGCGATCCAGCTGCCCGTTGCGGCCATGACGGATTCCGGCACCACCCCGCGATTTTCAATGGTGTGATATGCGATGCATTTTCCGCTTTCGATGAACCGGTCCTCGGTAATGGCGACTGTCGGGCAGGCCTCGATGCATTTGCGGCACCGTCCGCAATGGTCAATGCCCGGCTCATCCGCATCCAGCGCCACATTCAAAAGCAATCCACCGATAAAAAAATATGATCCCGCCTTGCGGTTGATCAGCATCGCATTCCTGCCAATCCACCCCAGCCCGGCGCGCGAGGCCCAGAACCGATCCAGCACCGGCTCGCTGTCCACGAAAGGCCGCGACGTCACTCCACGAGCCTGCAGCCATTCCGCAAACTCCACGAGACGGGTACCCACGACTTCATGATAATCCGCGCCGCGGGTGTACAGTGATACCTCGGCACCGTTTTCGGCCTTTTGCGATTCGCTACTGCCTGCGCCATAAAGCAACCCCACGCAAACCACCGATTTCCAGCCCGGCAAAAGTTTTTCGGGCTGCGCCTTGAGCTCCGTGTGCCTGCGCAGGTAGTCCATAGTCGCGCCGTAACCGCGCGCCACCCAATCCGAATATCTCGCAACAGCATCAATCAGCGCCGGGTCGTCGGCCGCCGCGATGCCCACGAGCTCAAAGCCAAGCTGTCGCGCTTTTTCTTTTATTTCGCTGGTGAGCATTTCAAGCAGCCAGGCCGGGGCGCGGCCTCGCGCGTATCGCGCAGCCACGGCGAACGAGTCGCGTCGATACTCTCTACGAACGCGCTTCGCGAAGTATGGCCCAATACGGAATCGATGGCCAATGCCGAAATCCACGTGGCGGCAAAGTCCAGCAAAGGATAATAAAGGCCCGGGCTCTCGGGCTCGCCCAGATCAGGCACCGCAAGACAGTCTTCGCAAACCGTATTTGCGCCAATGGACGCGCACCAACCCTGCCGTCCGGTCACATACGCCGCCATTGCGGGCATTCCCGTCTCGCGCGCCACCGAAACCGCTTGTCCGGCGATCTGGGCGCAGCCTGCGCTTACGACCAGAGCGAATCCGCGCGCCATATCGGAAAGCGATCGATCAACCGAAGCTTCCCGAAAAGTTTCAAACTCGACCCACGGAGCGTGCTTTCGGGCCCACGCGGCAAGCGCCGGAAGCGTCGCCGTGCTCCGGTTGTCTTCGGGAAATTCAAGCGCGCAGGCACCCGACAATACCTCGTCGCCAAAAACCCCTACCCGGCCAAAGCCACCCTGAATGAATTTCTTGGCAATGGCCACGCCCAGCGGCGAAGCCGTGGCAACGAACACCGATGACATGAGCAGTTTTTTCTGAGCTTCTTCGCCAATGCAGGCGATCTGGGGCGCAAACCGCCAGCGTGCGTTTGCATGCATCGTCTCGCGGCCTTCATTGGGGTCGGCACGCATGCCGGGGTAATGCAGATTGGCAAACGTTTTCTCTTTTGCCGCCACTGATGTATCTGGGGCCGTCTCGGACGTTCCTGGTTTGTCGCTCTGATCGGACATGACAAAACTATGCCACGTCTGCTAGAGTTCACAACTATGTTTCGCTACGTTCGCTTCCAGACCGAAGAAGGCTTGCCACAGTACGGCATCATCAAACCTTTTCACTTTTCCGTAGGCACCGGCGAAGAGCAGATCATGGTGCTCGATGGCACTCCGTTCGATCACGACCTCGGAAATCCCGAGACCACCGAAGAAACTGTAGCCCGCGACCAGGTCAAGCTGCTCACACCCGTGCTGCCCAGCAAGATCATCGGCATCGCCTACAATTATCGCGACAAAGCAGCCGAGCAGGGCAAACCCATTCCGGAAGTTCCGTTTACGTTCGTCAAAGCCCTTAATGCCCTGCGAGCGTCCGGCGAATCGATTCGCCTGAACCGCCATTGCACCGAGGTGCACTTCGAAGCCGAGCTTGCGGTGGTAGTGGGAAAAAGCTGTCGCAATGTCACCGAGGCCCAGGCGCTGGATTACGTGGGTGGCTACACCATTGGCAATGACATCACCGATCGCGTGATTCAGAAAAAAGAACCCACGTTCGCCCGCGCCAAAGGCATGGACACTTTTTGTCCACTGGGCCCGTTTCTTGTGCGGGGCGTCTCATGGGAAAAGAAAAATATCCGCACCTGGGTCAATGGTCAGCTGCGCCAATCGGGCAATACTTCGGACATGATTCATGGGGTGCCGAAAATTATTAGTTTTGTCTCGGAATTTATGACACTTAATCCTGGTGACGTGATTCTCACGGGGTCACCGGCTGGAACGAGCGCGTTGAAGGCCGGCGACCGAATAAAAATCGAGATCGATGAATTGGGAAGCATTGAGAATGTTGTGGAATACGACGTCTGATCCTATCCGCTCGGTTGAGTTCTATCGAATGTTCGTACAGAACCCGTTCGGCAAGCTGCACACCTATCAGGGTGCGGTCGTTTTCGGGCCGCCGCGCGAACAGGGTTGCGAGGTGTTGCGTATCTGCAATCCCGCCCCGACCTCCGAGGTGCTTTACGAATCTCTTTCCAAAACCCACGTTGGTCGGCTGCGCGAAAGACTGATCTTCGTGGAATGGACCCGGACCGAGGTCATGAGCGCCATTCAGGCTTTCTGTCATCAAGGCTTGCCGCTTCCCGACCTTTTCGACGATGGCGTGGCCCGGCTTGAAGGCCTGACCGTATTTCAGCTGGCCTGTTATCAGCAAACTTGCCTGATCCCGCACGGCGAAACCCGCTCGTATGCCTGGCTCGCTGAGCGCCTGAAAAAATATGGCGCGGAACGGGCTGTGGGCGGTGCCATGAAGGCCAATCCATTTCCGCTGCTCATGCCTTGCCATCGCGTGGTGAAAAAAGACGGCAATCTTGGCGGTTTCATGGGCACGAACTCGCCCGACAGCTGGCAGCTCGGACTCAAGCGCGCCCTGCTTGAAATCGAAGGGCTACATCAGCAGCCAAGCCTTTTTGCTTTTCCGGGCGAGCTTGCGACCCATTCCACAATGACCGTGCAGTAAGGTTGCCGCGTGAATTTTGAGTGGAAGCTGCCAACAAAGTTTGAGTTCGGGGCAGGCCGCTTTGCAACCGCTCATAAACTTTTGCGGGGCCTGGGCAAACGCGCACTTCTCGTGACCAGCAACTCCTTTGGAAAAGGTGGCTCCAACGCCGCGGTGCTCGACGAGCTGCTTGCGCAGCTCAAACGCATTGGCACCGAAGTATGGGTATTCGACGAGGTCGAGCCCAACCCCAGCACCACCACCGTCGACCGCGGCGCCGTGCTGGCTCGCGAATTTCGGCCGCGCTACGTACTGGCGCTGGGCGGTGGCAGCGTCATGGATACCGCGAAATGCCTGGCGCTGCTGGCGGTGAACGAAGGCGAAATTTACGAGTACACATACCGGGGCCCGGGCAAGCCCATGAAACCATTTAATCACGCGCTGCCCGTTGTGTGCATTCCCACAGTCGCCGCAACCGGATCCGAGGCGTCACTCTACGCGGTTGTTCGCAACACCCGGGAGCGGCGAAAAACCACGGTCTTCGGCGAGGCCCTGATTCCAACCCTCGCGATCATCGACCCCGAGCTTACGTATACCGTCGGCGCTCGGCAGACCATCGATGGCGCCTTCGACATGATTACTCACGTCATGGAAAGCTATCTGTCGACCGCGGTTCCAGCGCCCATACAAGATCGCCTCACCGAGGCGTTCGTGGAAACCGTCGTGACCCATCTGCCACGCGCGCTTGCCAAGCCGAATGACGAGCTTGCGCGCTCGCAGCTCAGCTGGTGCGGCGCCCTTGCGTTGTCCGGAATATTAAGAGGCCGCAGGGGCGGCTGGCCCATTCACGCGCTCGAACATGGCCTGAGCGCTCAAACTGGCAGCGCTCACGGCCGCGGGCTGGCCCTGCTTTTGCCACGCATGATGGCCTTTGATTCCAGCACCATTCCTGAGAAAATCAACGCCTTCAATCTTCGAATATTCGACAAGCCTGACATGGAGTCGGGCTTGGTGGCCTATATGAAAAACCTCGGAGCCTGGACCACCCTTGGCGATCTGCTGGCCCCCGGCGCCGATGCGCAAGAAATCGTGACCGCTGCCGTCGGGCACGCCTTGGAGGTCGAGGGAATCTGGAAAACCGGGCAAGAGCCTTATCTGGATAATATCCGGCCACTGCGTGCGCAGGATGCACGCGATCTGCTCCTGGCCTGAGCTCTTAGTGAATGCAGGGAAAAACGTCTTGCAGATTTGCGTCGAAGCAGCGCATGGTGCCGGTGACATCGCGGAAATAGCCACCACTTGTCTTTGACCAGGAGCCATTCACGGCATTGCCGCCAACAGTGCCCGCAATCGAGACCGAACTCGGAACTGTCAGGCTGTCGGTAAAAGTTTGAGTGAAGGTCAAATTGCCCGCCGTCGAATGGATGACCGCGAGGTGGGAAACCACGCTGGTTTGGCTGGGCGCTCCCGAGCTTGCCGATGCTCCCGAAGTACCCGATGGTCCAGAGACTCCCGAGGCTCCCGACGACCCTGCCGCTCCCGGCGCCTGAATGTCATAATGAGCGGTAAAAGCCGCGCTGGCCGCCGAAGCCCCAAAGTTAAAGTCACTACCCTTGCCCGACATCTGCTGAATCGCCGTGAAATAAGTCGAGCCGCTCGAGGCATAGGTCCAGCTGATGACCAGGCGAACATTGTCGGTGGTGCCGGTCAGGCTGGTATTCAGGCCAGTGTCGGAAATGAGCAGGGAGCCATTGCTGCGCGCGCCTTCGGCCAAAGTTTGCGCCAGGTGCACGTTCATCTCTTTGAGGCCCTTGGCCACCGGGTCGATTAGGTTGTTGATCAACGCGGCCACGTTTGGGCCCACTCCGCGCACACCGCTCTGATTACGCGCGGCATAGGAGTTGTCCGGCACTGCCACGGCTAAACTCTGACCCAGCAGAGTCGCCAGATTCGCCTGTTGCTGAGCCGGCGTCAGCGATTTTTTCGCGCACGCTGAAGCCACGAGGGCCAGGGTCAGGGACGCTATCAGTAATATACTCGATGTATTCATATAATTACTTTCGCCGATCAATCAATCGGCTGCTTCGAACCCACGCCGCCACGGGTGAACTCGTCGCGAAAGGAATCCGTTTTCTGCATGGGCTCGCCGTTTTGATCGGTTCCAACCGCGCCATTCGAAAGCTGGTAGCGGCCATCCTGACGAGCGCGAATTTCGTCGTTCATATTGGCTTCAAGCTCGTCAGACAGGCCGCGGGTCGAGGCCATGCCAGCGCGCTTGCCTTCGGCTTTCTGGCTGAACTTCATACCGCAGCGCTGAACCTGCACGTGCAGCTCGCACGATCTGCGATCGGTCTCATCCAATTTCTTGTCGCAGGCCTGCTCGTCGAACACGACGGCCTTCTTGCCTTTGAACACTCCGCTTTGCGCTTCGAGCGGATTGTATTTGATTCTCAGATCACCGCATTTGGCGGGGCCGTCGGACATGGAAGTCCGACGACAGGTAAAGTGCGGTTCCTGGTCCGTGGTCGTGATCTTGGAATCCCGGCTGATCGAAATCTGATCGAGCTGCTTGGCCATCATCACCATATCCAGCTGGTCTTCGCGCGTCTGGTAACGGTGAGTCAGGCTGCCATCGGAATTCTTGTCCAGCTGAACGCGGTTTGTGATCAGGTGCTCAACCATGCTGCGGGCCACCATGCGGCAATCCACGTTCTTGAAGGGAAGGTTTGCGAGCAGCTTGGGAAGAAAGTCCTGAACATTCTTGCGCGAAGCCCGGGCCTTCTGCCGTGCTTCGGCGATCGCTCCGCTGATGTCTTCGGCCAGGTATTCGCGAATCGTTGAATCTTTTTCCAAAGCCAGCTTCGAGGTGTCCTGCTCGTCGGGCTTGGAGTCGAGCATCAGAAACTTGAACTTGCGCGTAACACTCAGGCCTACGGTTGCCTGGTCGCTGGTACCAGGGGCGTACAGGTATTCCCCTTCGTACTTGTAAGTCCGGGTCTGCATCAAAACGTCTTCACCGCCCATGGCAATGGTGGCAAAACAAATAAGTCCGGCAGCAAAAGCATATGCACGCATAGTAAACAACTCCTCGACATCCAACTTCTAACTTCTTCTCAATCTGTGATATTGCAATGCGCCTGCCAAATTCCAAGCAGCCCGTAACACTACGTTATTTTGAGGGGTTCCCGACCACGAAGTGTCAAGGTTATTGACAGACGTTCAGGGCATGTTGCATATAGTCTAGTAGGTTCGCGTACCTTGATATATAGATCCTAAACATCTTTGAAAGCCTTGTTCCGGCTCCCCGGTCCTGCGCAAGTAAGCCTTACGAACCCCGCCAGGTCCGGAAGGAAGCAACGGTAGTCTGAGCGAGCTGTGACGCAGTTCAGCCGGGGAGTCGGAACAAGGCTTTCAAAGATGAGTCGTATTCTTGGGTCCTATTCTAATGAGGGAGATGCATGGCGTACCTGGGACTTGCCCGAAAGTGGCGGCCACAGACTTTTGACGATCTCGTTGGCCAGGCCCACATTTCCCGCACCATCTCAAACGCCATCAAGACCGGCCGCGTAAGCCAAGGCTATCTGTTTACGGGAACCCGCGGGATCGGCAAAACTTCGGCTGCACGAATTTTTGCCAAGGCCATTCGCTGTCCTACGGCCGGCACCACGGGCGTGCCCTGCAACAGCTGCAACGACTGCCGCCAGATTTCCGAGGGCAAGTCGATCGATGTGCTGGAGATCGACGGAGCCTCGAACAACGGCGTCGATGACGTGCGCGAGATTCGCGATGCCGCCAAGTACCTGCCTTCGAGCGGCAAATACCGCATTTACATCATCGATGAAGTGCACATGCTCACCACTGCGGCCTTCAATGCCATGCTCAAGACCCTCGAAGAGCCGCCGGCGCACGTGATTTTCATCTTCGCCACCACTGATCCGCAGAAAATTCCGGCCACGGTGCTTTCGCGTTGCCAGCGTTTTGACTTCAAACGGGTTTCGCAAAAAGACCTCGCCGCCCGGCTCAAGTTCATCTGCGATTCCGAAAAAGTGACCATCAACACCGACGCCCTCACCACCCTGGCGCGCGAAGCCGAAGGCAGTATGCGCGATGCGGTTTCACTGCTGGATCAAATTCTGGCCGTGGGCGGCGTGAAGATCACCGGAGAATCGGTTACCGAAGCGCTGGGCCTGGTGGACAAGCAGACCGTGCTGGACTGCGTGACGGGAATATTGAAACGCAAACCGCTTGCGGCGGTCGAGGCCGTGGGAAAAGTTCACCTGCATGGCTTTGACCTCAAGCAATTCGGGCGCGAGATATTGCGCTGCCTGCGGCAGCTCATGGTGGCCCGTCTGCTCGAGCAGAACTCGCAGAACGGCCTGGATCTCAAGACGTACATGGATCTTTCCGATGTGGACATCGCCGATCTGAAGTCGCTGCTGCACGAACGCAGCCTGGACGACCTCGACATGCTTTTTCGGTTGCTCAACCACGGCCTCGAAGACGTCGCGCGCAGCGCGATTCCCAAGATGGTCATGGATGTGCTTGTCATCAAGATGGCATCGAGCGAAGAGCTCATCAGCCTGGCCGATATCAAATCGCCCGAAAGTATCGGCGGAAGCGGCGGCGGCTCCAGGAGCGAAACCGGAAAATTATCGGCTGCTCAGCCTGCAGTTACCCAAGGTCAGCCCGCGGTAGCACATAGCTTGCCGCAACCTGTCCAAACCGCGCAGCCCGCGCGGGCGCGCGCCTCGGAACTTCTGGCGGCGCTCGCATCGCCGCCACCGTCTCCGGCGCCCCCGGCGTCCGAAGATAAGCCCACGATCAAGCAGGCCTTCGCGCAGACGCGCGAAGACAACGTCAAGATTCCACTCGAGGCTCCACGTGGGCTGCATGACGCGTCGAGCTGGGTAAAGATTGTCGCGGCGATAAAAGCCCAAAGGCCGCTGGTCGGCTCGATTCTCGAGCATCTGAGCATGGAAGGAATCGTAGACGCGAATGGCACCACCGAAGCAATGCGCGCGACCCAGCAGTTGTTGGGCGCAAAACTTGAGAAGTTAGACATCAGTTCGACGGAGACTTTATGAGCAAAGGTTTTGGCGGTGGTGGAGGTGGCTTCGGAAACCTGGTTAAGCAAGCGCAGCAGATGCAGCTGCGAATCCAGAAAATTCAGTCCGAGATGGCCGACAAAACCGCCGAAGGCAGCGCGGGTGCTGGCGCCATCGTGGTCGTCGCCAACGGCAAGCAGGAAATCGTTTCCGTGAAGATCAGCAAAGACGTCGTGACCGAAGACGTCGAGATGCTGCAAGACCTCGTTCTTGAAGCCACCAATCAGGCTCTGAAAAAGGCCTCAGACATGGTGAGCGAAGCCATGAAAGCCGCCACGGGTGGCCTGAACGTTCCGGGGATGTTTTGATGTCTGACCCGGTATCCAAGCTCATTCTCGAGCTCTCCAAGCTGCCGGGCATTGGAGAAAAAACCGCGATGCGACTCGCGTATCACGTCCTCAGAACAGATGAGTCTGACGTGCGCTTGCTCGCCGACAGCCTGCTCGAGGCCAAACTTAAAATTCGTCTTTGCCAAGAATGTTTCACCTTCACGGAAGCGTCCCCCTGTTCCACTTGCAGCAATACCGAGCGTAAGCGCGGCATTGTTTGCGTGGTTGAAAAGCCCGCCGACGTGATGGCGATCGAGAACAGCCAGCGGTTTCATGGGCGCTACCATGTTCTGCATGGTGTTCTGTCACCCCTGGATGGGGTGGGCCCCGAGCAGCTCAGGATTCGGGAACTTATAAAGCGGATCCAGGATGGAACCGTGACTGAAGTGATACTGGCAATAAATCCAACGGTAGAAGGAGAAGCCACTGGGGTTTATCTCACGAAGCTTCTGCGTCCGTTGGGCGTAGCTGTTACTAAAATTGCGCACGGTATTCCTGTGGGGGGGGTATTGGAATACATCGACCGGCAAACAATTGGTCGCGCCATTGAAAATAGAGTGGCGAGTGCTTGAAGCACGTAAAACATGAGCGGCGCCTGTGGCGGCGCTCAATAGCGGGTACTAGTGCAGTTTGGGGAGCCATTATGACACTGATGGGGACACGAAATCCACCGGGTTGGCACCTCTAGGCTAGAGCGTTGTGATGTAAAACTTACTCAATTGCATGACGTTTATTAACTACAATACTAAAGAGATTAACTGCAAAATTGTCTATTACGGCTGCGGACTTAGCGGCAAAACGACGAATTTGCAGTACATCTACGACCGTACTTCTGATAACGCACGAGGCAAACTCATCAGCCTTTCGAGCGAAAATGAACGTACGCTATTTTTTGACTTCCTGCCGCTCGATGCCGGCGAAGTCCGCGGATTCAAAACACGTTTTCATCTCTACACGATTCCCGGTCAGAGTTTCTACGAAGTTTCGCGCCAGTTCATCCTCAAGGGCGTCGATGGCATAGTGTTTGTATTAGACTCCCAGCGTGAGAGGTTGGAGGCAAACCTCGAATCGTATGAAAGTCTCGAATCAAATCTTGAGGCACAGGGATATGATCTCAAAAAGATTCCGGTTGTCCTCCAATTCAACAAGCGCGATCTCGCATCAGCGACTCCGATTGTCGAACTCTCACAAGCTTTCAATCGACTTGGCGCGCCCGAATTTGAAGCGGTCGCGAGCAAAGGCATAGGCGTCTTCGAGACGCTTACTGAAATCACAAAACTAGTCTTGCTAGATCTCAAGGGGGGATAAGGATGTTCCAACAACGAGAGTAATCATTCTCAATTTCCAAATCCAATTAATGCAACTCGAAATGAAAATGCCCAAGGCAGTATCAGGGCAACCCATAGGGGGGGTTATGAAAAAGGAAGTTCTAAAGCGTTTTAAGAAGTTGTTCGAACAGCAGAAGGCCAACGTTCTTTATAACGACAAAGTCATTCGTGACGACTTCGCCGTCAGCAACGACGACCGTATGGACGACGTGGACCAGGCTTCGAGCGACGTGGAACAATCGCTTAGAATGCGTCTGCGCAATCGCGAGATGCTGCTGATAAAGAAAGTCGACGAAGCGCTCAAGCGCATCGAAGAAGGAACTTTCGGGCTGTGCCACAGCTGCGAAAACGACATCGAAATCAAGCGTATCGAAGCTCGTCCCACCGCGACTCTTTGCA
Source organism: Deltaproteobacteria bacterium (assembly GCA_016194725.1). Lineage (GTDB taxonomy): Bacteria > Bdellovibrionota > UBA1018 > UBA1018 > UBA923 > JACQAX01. The sequence continues at coordinate 2,821 of JACQAW010000049.1, read as the reverse complement.
TCGCCTGCAAGGAAGATGAAGAACGCCGCGAAGTGCTCACCGCCGATGGCCGCCGTCACAAGAGCCTCGGCTCCGTACTGCCTCGCATGGGCAACTGATTCGCGAACGGCAAGTTTCAGGGGGTGTGCATCTCTACGGGGGTGGAGCTGCACGGCAGGGCGGTCCCAGCGCATGCGCTTCTAAAGGGACCGCCCTTTTTTGACCTGAACTTGCGTGGACTTTCCCGAAGGGGTCGGGCAAGCTTTTCCGGTATGAGAATCCGAGCCATGCCCCTGTTGATTATTCTGTTCATAAGTTTCAGTGTTCCGGTCTCTGCGGCGCCGCGACCCAAGCTGGTCGTCCTGGTGGCCCTAGACCAGTTTCGCAGCGACTACCTGACGCGGTTTGAAAATCTTTATCTGCCCGCGGCTGCGCCAGGCGGCAAAATCGGCGGCTTTCGTTATCTCATGGATAAGGGCGCCTACTTCGCCAATACGCAAACCGCGCACGCACCCAACGTCACGGGCGTTGGTCATGCCGCGATGCTTACGGGCGCCTTGCCCTATCTGCACGGCATCGTGGCCAACTACTGGTACGATCAGGCGCTGCACGAAAAATTTTACTGCGTGCAGGACGCCGAGGCGCAGACGATCGGCGGAAAAGGTGGCGAACACACCGGCCGGTCGCCACGCACGTTGCTGGTCACGACGGTCGGTGACGAGCTGAAAAACGCCCTGGGTGGCAAGCCACGGGTGGTGTCGATCGCGTTGAAAGACCGCGCCTCGATTCTCATGGGCGGACACCGGGCCGATATTGCGCTTTGGTTCGATGAAGAGGCAAAGGGCTGGACCACGAGCTCGTACTACCTGAGCGACAAGCAGCTGCCTTCGTGGCTGGTGGACTGGAACAAGTCCGAATATCTCGGAAAAAAAGTGCCTGAACAGTGGCAGCTGCTTTTGCCCGAAAAACAGTACTGGCTCTCGACGCCCATGACGCCCGAGATGATCGGCGACGGGCGCGGCCTGGGCAAAAAGTTTCCGCATTCCATCGCGGGCAGGCTGGCCCCGTTCCTGACCTCGCCCTGGGCGAATGCCTTTACCTTCGATACAGCGCTTCGAGCGGTGTCAGCCCTGAAGCTGGGCTCGGGCGCGGCCACGGATTTACTGGCGATCAGCCTTTCTGCCTTCGATGCCGCCGGACACAACTACGGTCCCCTGTCACACGAGATGCAGGACATGGCCCTGCGCACGGACCGCATGCTTTCCGATTTCCTGAACAGCCTGAGTCATCAGATACCCGGCGGCATGAGCGACGTGGTTGTCGTATTCACGGCCGATCATGGCGTACAGCCAAACCCCCTGCTCGCCGCGAAGCTGGGATTGCCAGGCGAAGCCTATCACTCCGCCGATCTGGCCGACAAAGGCAATGTGCGGCTGCGGGCCCTGTTCGGCTTTGACGATAGCGAAAAGCCGATCGCGAGCGTCTTCGAGGATAATGTGGCCTTTGATCACGCGCTTTTCCAAAAACGCGGCAAAGACGCGGGCGAAGCGGCGCGAGCACTTGCCAGCTGGCTGCGTTCGCAGCCCAGTATTGCCGCGGCCTACTCACGCGGCGACCTTCTTGAGGGCCGCGTTCCACCCACCGAGGTGGCCAGGCGCCTGGCCCGCAGCGTTCACCCCGAGCGCTCGGGCGATGTGGTGTTCAGCATGCGGCCCGGCTACCTGGGCATGGACAATCACGGCTACGGTGGCACCGAACACGAGAGCGCGACGGTGCTGGATGCCAGCATTCCTCTGATTTTCGTGGGCAAGCCCTTCAAACCCGGGCGTTACGCCGATATGGCCAGCTTGTCCGACCTGGCGCCGACGTTGAGCTCGGTGCTGGGAATCATCGCTCCCTCGGGCAGCGAAGGCCACGTGCTGGCCAAGGCGCTGCGAGCCGCCGCGCAGTAAGCTATTCCTTGAAGTTGTTGTAGAGCTCTTTGACGAGCAGAATATTGAAGCGAACCGCGCGCAGAAACGAATGATGATCCCTGATCGTGTCATTCGAAGGACTGCGAATGGGCGGCCGCACATCGGCCTCGGTGGGCAGGCTATTGATGCCGAACTTGAAGTACTGTTCGCGATAGAACTTCGAGCGAAAAGCCGGCGCATCCTTTGAGCTGATCTTCTGAACGAAGATGTCCTGGATTCCGCCCTTGCGCGCATAAACCACGAAAAGCTGCATTGGGCCGGCAACCACGCGCGCGGTCGTGCCCAGCACGAGCGCAACGTTTTCATTACCCTTGTAGACCGCGTAAAAAGTGTAAGGCGTCTCGCCGCTCTCGAACTCCGGGTCAAGCTCGCTGTCGAGCGTCCGCGCGATGCTCTTAAGCAGGTCTTTTTTGCCGTGGCGAAACGGAATCAGCTCGCGGACCCGGTAAGTGGTCGAGTCTTTCACGAGCCGCTTGATGTCGCGATCGGGGTGCTCGAGCGTGCAGTTTACCGCGGCAAGCGCGCAGGCAGGCATCATGGCCTGAGTAAGGGCAAGAGTGAAAATGAATATCAAGACGCGCATAGCTTGGAAATTATATCACAACTCGCTTAAGCTAAATGTCATGAATAGCACGGACGGCCTTGGTTCGCTTACGCGTTACGCGATCGCCGTTCTGGTTGTTCTCTGGACGATCGGACGATTCGTCGGCCTCGATCGGGCCCCGGGAGGTTTTAATCCTGACGAAGCTTCCGACATGATGCATCTCATTTGCATGAGCGAGCATCTCGAAGATGCCAATGGTGTACGCATGCCCCTGTTCGCCGCCCAGTTCGAGCCTGGCGAAAAGACCCAGGCCGGCATGCTGTCG
>JACQAW010000315.1 GCA_016194725.1 Deltaproteobacteria bacterium | reverse complement strand
GCTTTTGGGCTTGGGGCGCGTGGCCCTAAGATTACAGTGTATGAGGGCGGCATTCAGGCCTGGAAGGCCAAGGGCAACCCCACGGTGTGCGCGAAGGGCGGCCACTTTCCAATCATGCGTCAGGTGCAGATCGTGGCGGGTTCGCTGGTGCTTGGCTCGGTGCTGGCCGTGCTGTTCGTCGATCCGCGTTTCATCTACCTGGCGGGCTTCGTGGGCGCGGGCCTTACCTTCGCCGGTGTGTCGGGGATTTGCATGATGGCTGAGCTGCTGGCCAGGCTGCCCTGGAACAGGAGCTGTCCGTGACCGCCACTACCAGCATCATCCGTTCGCTGCGCGATCTGGGACTATCCGCCGACCCTCTGAGCGGCACGCCCTGGAAAGCGGTGGCCGTGCAAAGCGAGCAGTGTTTTTCTTACGTGGCCTGGAACGAGCAAACCTGCGAAGCGTTGGTGGTTGACCCCAAGAAAGAGGACCTCGAAAGCTATCTTCGCGTCGCGCGGCCTCTTGCCGGCTATCTTTGGCTGGGCGTGATTGATACGCATACGCACGCCGACCATGTTTCGGCCGCGGCTCAGCTGGCCGAGCACCTGCATGCGCCGGTGATCATGCATGCCCTGGCACCCAGCAAACGGGTGGATGTGCGCATCGGGCGCGAGACGGCGTTGCCTTCGCGCTCGTCGCCCCTGCACATCGTTCTCACGCCCGGTCACACGCCCGATTCCATCACGCCCATCTGGGGCCCGTTTCTTTTTGGCGGTGACACCATTTTGTATGGTGATGTGGGCCGCGATGACCTGCCCGGCGGCTCGCCCGAAGACCACTATGCCAGCGTCGAGCGTCTCAAAGCGATCGCGACACCCAGCCTGCTGATGCTTCCCGGTCACGACCACAAGGGCGGACGGGCTTCGACCTGGGCCGAGCAGCTGAAGTGCAATGCTTCGCTTACGCAGCCGCGCGAGGAATTCATTCGCGAAGCGGCGAGCTTTGACGGAGCTGCGCCGGCGCTTCTCAAAGTCTCGCTACGCGAGAACTTCAAGTAGAAACGAAAGCGCGGCCATCAGTACCCATTTCAGAAACAGAAACCATGCAAGGCAGCTCCGCCGGCGGAGCTGCCTAAGAAGGTCAAAACAGCTTCTCCGGAAAAGCCAATTCCCCTACAGGCCCGCCCCCTATATATCGCTGGTAAGAATAAAACGCCAATCCTGCCCGGCCATTCCATGGTGAATCACGCTGGCCGCGCCGCTGGGCTCAAACCCCCGGGCTTTGAACTCGGCAGTCAGCGCGTCGTCAATCGGCGCGCAGAACATGTGCACCGAGCCGGGGCGGGGCGTGCCGGCGGCGGGATCGGCGCAGGGCCCGAACTGCGCATGCAGCAAGGGCATGGGGTGACCAGTGCTCTTTAAGATTATGTCTTTTTTTCCTTCGAGCGAGAGAAAAGATACGGGGCCCCGGCGGCGCTCGATTACCCCCACGTGCCGCCTGAGCTGATCGTAGTCGAGCGAAAAGATCATGAGAGTCGTGGCCAGCCGCGAGGGTGCCCATCTAAAGTTGCTGATCAGGCGCACGATGCGATTGGGGCTGCCGTCGCCCGGGTTCATCGAAATGGCGTAACCGCGCCGGCAGCGCAGGTAGTTGGGCAGAAACGCTTTTGAAAGCATTCGCAGCGGCACGTGGCGGCCGCGATAATCGGGGTGGACTTTGAGGTCGCACAGGTACCAGGCCCTGACTTTCCACGTCGGTGCTTCGATGGTGCGCAGTATGCCCGCGCCCACAGCAGCCACACGGTCGCCCTCGAGCGCAAAGTAATAGTGGTTCGTGCCCAGGCGGTCAAAAAACGCGAAGTAGTTTGCCCCGTGCCCGATTTGAAAGGAGTCGCTGCCCAGCGGATACGTGGCCAGCAGCTCGAGCGCGGCGATCTGCTCCGCGTAACGCGCGTCGCGCTCCGCCTGATAGCGGCGGATGATCAAGACGTGCCCTCTGCGTCATTTCGGCGACTGGTCACGTAGCTCCTTCCGCACGCGAGTGGGGACCCAGGGTGTCGCGCATCAGCCGGCGGCCACGATGGCGGTAAAGCCCCTCATAAAGATTATTGAAAAGCGTGGCGCCCAGCCAAAGTCCCTGCTCGATGTAGTAGCGGTTGTCGCGACTCGCTTCCCAGGCCGGCGCCAGCACCGCGAAAAAATCCTGGGAATGCCTGATGTCGAGCTTCTTGTGCAGGTTGTAGTGAATCATCTGTTTCGGCGCAAGCCAGCCTCGCGCCACGACCGCTTTGCCGATCCAGTTCGAGATCTCGCAAAACATGCGCTCGATCATTCCCATCATGCCCACGCCGATGAGGTAATCGTCGAGTACGCAGGCACCCGCCAGAGTCGTGTTGAAGATTCGCACCTCGGGCCACAGTGCGCGGCGAGCCAGGTCTTCGCTCGACTTGATGCCGTCCATTCTGACCAGGAATTCCAAAAATGTCGTGCTGTGGTGCCGGCCCACGTCGCCTTCACCGTGCTCTTCCCACACGTTTCTCAGAATTTCCATGCGCAGCTCGGGCGAGGGAATCTTCGCGGCCAACGCGGACATGGGGCGACTGAAAAAAATAACGGCGTTGAAGAATTGGATCTGGGTTTCGATGAAATCCGCTTTCGAGAAAGTGCCCTTGGTCAGACGGACGAAGTATGGGTTTTTCTCGAAGGAGGTTTCTTTCAGGATGCGAGCGATCAGCGTTTTCATGGCATTCCCATGGCTAAACCTTCGTGGCCACGTTGAGCCGCGAATAAAAAAGGCTGCGGTCTTTTGCCAGCATCTGCTCAGGGCGCGCCGTGGCGTCGAACTTGAATCGGGGCCCAAAGACGTTCTCGAAGGTCTTGCTGTGATTGAGCTGCCGGTACACGAGCAGGGCGCCGGGCCGCATGTCGCGTGCCAGCAGCGCGGCCAGGTCGGCGATGGCGCTTTCGGGCATCCAGTCCATGACATTGGACAATCCCACGAGGTCGTAGTCGCCGTAGTTGTCGATGGCGCTGGCCGTGGTTGTTCGAAAGTTGAATCGAAAGTCCGGAACCGGATTGGCGAGATAGTAGGGCAGGCAGCCGGGCGCGTTGCGATAATGGCCCAGAAAAATATGATGCAGAAAATAATTCTTCAGGGCCTGAGGCGCCTGCAGCCCCTGTTCAAGAACTTGCTGAAAATAGCGCGGATACGACCCCGGCTGGGCGTGCTGAATGGCCGCCGGCCCGAACATGGAGAGCAACATGGTGTCCGAGAAAAACAGCTGAAAGGCCACGGGCCAGTAATGGTGGCCAAACAGGCGCAGGCTGCCCGCGCTCAACGCTTCTTCAGTGGTGAACATTTCGGCAAGCTCGCGGTGGCCGAGAATGAACTCACCGATAAAATCGCGCAGCAGGCGAAACAGCGATTCGAAGTTGCCCCGCGCATTAAGCCCGCCATGATCATCGTCGCCGATATTGAACAGTTTGTCGCGCTCGGCTCCCTTGGTGTCTTGAAGGGCTTTCATTTTTTCGCGAGTCAGCGCAATCTGCGCGGGGTTGGGGTCGACCAACGTGATTTCAAGGTGAGGAAATTTCGCTTGCAGGCTAAGCGCAGTGCAGCCGCCCGAACCGATGACCAGCACACGCTGGCAGTTGCGCGTGGCCACGAGATCGAACTCGATAGCCGGGTCTTCCCTCACGACGGCGAATTGAATCGGATTGTCACGCATAGGGGCTTGAGCCCAGTGTATCACGATCGAAGCACGAGGCTGAGTTTTCGTATCCATTTTTTGCCGGGCCGCAGACAGGTATCGCAACGCCCACAGGCCGAAAACAAACCGCTCTCGGGATCGCCGAAATATTTGAGGATATAGCGCTGCCGGCATATTGATGACGTCGAATAGGCGACCATTTCCGCTAGAATGCCCAACCGTCGTTTCAGGCTTTCGCGGGCCTGGTCTGGGTGCCGGTTGATGAAGTATTTCTGCAGCTGAATGTCGGCATGGTCAAAGAGCAACACGCAGCGCGCAGGCAGGCCATCGCGGCCGGCGCGCCCGCCTTCCTGATAATAGGCTTCAAGGCTCGCGGGCAGGTGATAGTGCACCACGAGCCGCACATCGGGCTTATCGATACCCATGCCGAAGGCGTTGGTGGCGATCAGCATGGAAAGTTTTCCCCCTAGAAACGCCTCCTGGCGGTTTGCGCGCTCGCGGGCATCCAGCCCCGCGTGATAGTAAGCGACGGTCGGGTGGTCATAGTGCGCCGCCAGAGACTCGGCCGCCTTGCGGGTGGAGACGTAGACGACCGTAGCGCCACCGTCGCGGCGAGTGTCGGTGAGCAGCCGGCTCAGCGCGCGCATTTTTTCAAGGTCGCCGTTGCTGTGCGTGACCTCAAACGCAAGGTTGCCACGACGAAACCCGGTTACGATTTCCAGCGGCTCGCGCAGGGCAAGCTGGCGGGCGATGTCGCCGCGAACTTGCGGAGTGGCCGTGGCGGTGACGGCAAGAATAGGCAGCTTGTCCAGGCCCCGGCCCGCACGCAGCTCGCCCAGCCTGCGATAATCGGGGCGAAAGTCGTGGCCCCATTGCGAGATACAGTGGGCTTCATCGACGGCCAGAAAGGATAGCCCGCCCTTCTGGATCAGACTGGTAAACTCGCCACGCGCCAGCTGTTCGGGTGCGAGGTAAAGCAATTTGAGGTGCCCGCCCTTGAAGGCGTCGATGATGCGTTCGCGTTCATTGGAAAGGAGGCCCGAATGATAGGCTTCGGCTGGGATTCCCCGTCGTTTCAACGAGTCTACCTGGTCTTTCATGAGCGCGATCAGAGGGCAGACGACCAAGGCGGTGCCCTCAAGCAGTATCGCCGGAAGCTGATAACACGCACTTTTTCCGCCACCGGTGGGCAGCACGCCCACGGCATCGCGCCCCTCGAGTACCGAGTGCATTAGCGGCGCCTGTCCCGGGCGCAACTCGTCGTGACCGAAACGGCCGCGAAACTCGGCCATGAAGTCCAACTTCTTTACCGTATCCTGCATCAAAGCGCGAAAATGCGAATGTCGTGCCAGCGGAGCGGGAGTGGTTACTCCCTCGTAAAGAAATGAGGGGCGCTCATTCCGACTTCAGCAGATTCAGGATCCAGTCGCGGTTCGCCGTGCCGTCGCCCGTGAGCGGGATGTCTTTGCTCTTGCTGCCCACGACGCGCGTGCTTTCGACCGAGATGACTTTGGCGCTGATCGTGAGCTGGCGTTCGTCGATCATCAGATATTTGCCGTATACCACCGTATTGGCTCCGACAAATTTTCCAAGCCGCGCCAGCGTTGAAACGTCAAAAAGCGCGCCGTCGCCCTGCTGAAACTGATGCTCGGTCATGACCTTGTCGATCTTGGCGCGGTCCACCACGGTGTGCCCCGACTCGACCAGGGCGGCTTCGAGCTTTTCGCTGACGTCGTGGCTGAGCGAGGTGTTTTTGCCCTTGGTGTCCGGAAAGTCGAG